>JBFHGG010000085.1:0-12014 GCA_041583235.1 Halarcobacter sp. | reverse complement strand
TGAATTATTTACAAATACATTTAATGCTTCTTTATAAGAAATACTAAGTGAGCTATCTGCTTTGAATAATAAAACAACAACTATTATTGATAAAAATAGATAAAAATAGTTATTGTATTTATTCGTTGTAGTCATTTTATAATTTTAAGAAGTTATCTATTATTTTAAATCCATGTTCACTCATAATTGACTCAGGATGAAATTGAACTCCATAAATATTTTTATTTTCTATCTCTAAAGACATTATTTCATTATCATCCATACTATATGAAGTAGGAATTATGCATGAGGGAAGATTATCTTTTTTTACAGTTAAAGAGTGATATCTTGTTTGAGTAAACTCTTTAGGTAAGCCTTTAAAAAGTTTTGTTTCTTTTACAACTTTTATTTTTGAAGTTTTACCATGCATCATATTTGTAGCTCGTATTACTTTTGCTCCAAAAACTTGTGCAATACTTTGATGTCCCAAGCAAATACCAAAAATTGGTGTTTTATCTGCAAAATGTTTTATAACATCTAAGCATATCCCTGCATCATCAGGAGTTGCAGGACCAGGAGATATTATAATTTTTTCAGGATTTAAAGCTTCAATCTCTTTAAGAGTAAGTTCATCATTTCTTATAACTTTTAAATCCGCACCTAATTCTAGACAATATTGAACAATATTGTATGTAAAAGAATCATAGTTATCTATCATTAAAATCACTTTTTAAATTCCTCTTGATATTTTCTCATACCTGCATTTATTTCAGAATATTGTTCAGCTGTTACATTTTCATCTTGAGACCATCTTACTTCATCAATTTGCCCACCATATGAAGAACCAAACTCCTCTATTTGTTTAGCAAACACTTCTAAATCATTACAAATCTCACTTTTGTTTGTAACTGTATCAGTTAATTCAATAAACCAATCATGAGGACCTTCACCATTACTTTTTATTTTTGCTTCAAAAATCACACTCATTGCATACCTTTTATTTTTTAAAAGCATATTATAACAAATTAAGATTAAATTGTATTTTTTATTTTAAATAATTGAATAACTTATTAAAAAAGTATTTTATTTTATTATATAGAGATAATTTTAATAATTATAGAATAATTCATAATTTTAATAAATAATTTTATTAAACTTAAGTTATACTACCAAAATGTATTTATATAAAATTATAATAATCTTTATCTTATGCCTATCAATTTTAAATTCAAAAGACTTAGAAAAAGTTTCATTACAATTAGATTGGTTACACCAATTTCAATTTGCAGGTTATTATATTGCAAAAGAGAAAGGTTATTACCAAGATGAAAATTTAGATGTAAGTATTAAAGAATATACTTCTAATATAAATCTAGTAGATGATGTACTTAACTCCAAAAGTGATTATGCAATAGGAAAATCTTCTTTAATAATTGATGCCCTTGAGGGTAAAGAAGTTTTATTACTTTCAGCTATTTTCCAAAGCTCACCTATGGTTTTAATCTCTTTAAATAAATCCAATATAAAAAATCTCTCTGATTTAATTAATAAAAAAGTAATGCTGTCAAGTGATGCAAGAACAGCAGCAAGTATAAATTCAATGTTAACATCACAAGGCATAAAATTAGAAGATGTAGATTTTATTCCACACTCTTTTAAACTAGAAGATTTAATCACAAATAAAACTGATGTAATGGGATGTTATTTATCAAATGAACCATTTTTATTAAAACAAAAAAAGATGGATTTCACAATCCATAACCCAAGTGATTATGGATTTGATTTTTATGGAGGTTTATTGTTCACTTCTAAAAAAGAGTTAAATAATAATGCTAAAAGGGTAAAAAAATTCAGATATGCTAGCATAAAAGGTTGGAAATATGCCTTTACAAATATTAAGGAAACAGCAAAACTTATTTACGAAAAATATAATACTCAAAATAAAACATTAGATGCATTAATATATGAGGGTGAAGTATTAAAAAAACTATCGAAATTTGATCAAGGTTTATTAGGTAATATTGATGACAGAAGAGTAGAAGAAATAAAAAGATTATATTTATTATTAGGCTTAAGTAAAAATCATGCTAATTATCAAGTAAAAGATATTTATTATAAACCTAATAAATTATTCTTAACAAAAGAAGAAAATAATTATTTAAAAAACAATAAAATAACGCTTCTTACTAATGATGATTACCCTCCTTTTACTATGACAAAAGATGATACATTAAGTGGTCTTGAAATTGATTATTGGAAATTAATTAGTAAAAAACTAAATATCAATGAAGCTAATACTAAAATAGTAAATGTAAATGACCAAGCACTTAATTTTCTAAAAAATGATAAAAATCTTTTAAAATACTCATTTTCAAAAGAGGATAATAATAATTTTACAGAAAAAAGCAATTCCATTAGGGAGATATCAATTGGTCTTGCAACATTAGTAGACAAAGCTTTTATTAATTCAATATCTGAACTAAATGGTAAAAAAATCTCTATTGATAAAAGTTCTATTTATTATAAAGATATCATATTTAAATATCCAGAAATAGATTTTGTAGAGAGCAGTAGTTATGATGAAGCATTAAACCTTTTATCCCAAAAAAAAATTTATGGAGTAATCGGTAAAATACCACTTCTTTCGTACAATATAAGAAAAAAAATCCTAACTAATATAAAGATATCTGGTACTTTTAATGAAAAATTTAATATGAAACTTTTAGTTAATAAAAACAATGCTTTATTATTAAATATATTAAATAAGACAATTTCAACTATAACAGATGAAGAGAAAAATAAAATCAATGAAAAATATTATCCTATTGTATATCAGACACCTTTTAATTATTCCTGGTTTTATAAGATAATAATACCCTTAATATTTATAATTCTTATATTTATAATTTCTAATTTTAAATTAAATAAAGAGATTAAAAAACGTAAAAAAATTGAAGATGAATTAAATAAAGTTGTAAATATAGATGCTTTAACAAATATATATAATAGAAGAAAAATTGAATCCTTATATGAAAGAGAGATTATTCGAATAAAACGTTATAAAAGAGATTTATCTGTTATCTTTTTTGATCTAGATGATTTTAAACAAATCAATGATAATTTAGGACATGCAATTGGGGATGAAGTATTAATTAAATTAGCAATTATTGTAAACAATAATATAAGAAATTCAGATTTTTTTGGAAGATGGGGAGGAGAAGAGTTTTTAATTATTTTGCCAGAAACAAATAAAGAGAAAGCAATAAATGTAGCTTATATTTTAAAAAACAAAATAAATTCAAGTGATTTTAATATTGAAAGAAACATAAGTTGTAGTTTCGGAGTTTCACAGTTTGAGGAGACTGATTCAGCTGATTCTTTATTAACTAGAGCTGATAATGCAATGTATTATGTAAAACGTAATGGAAAAAATGATGTTAAAGCAGTATAAACTGCTTTAACTTATAATATTTATTTTGAAATTAAAGTTGAAATTGTTTTATAAAAGCATCACTTATATCAATAATTTTTCTTTCTCTTAAATCGTCTAAAACTTCTTTTGAACAATCTACATCATCAGGCCATCTTCTTTTAAAATTATCAAAAGTATTTTTATTAGTACTATCAATACAAATAGTATTATCTTCAATAAAAACATCCCTATTTGAATCCATATTATTTACTACTCTCCAAACTAACATATATGCATTTTCAACATCATTTTGATTTGATGCATCTATAATAATTAATATTTTTAAATTTTTATATAAAGGCTTTAAATCTTCAAAAACCTCTTTTTGATTTCTATTTTTATTTACAGTAATTACAGTAACTGGGTTTTTTGTATCTTTATAATATTGTTTTAAATCTTTAACTTCATCAGAAATTTCTTGCATTTTTAAAAGTAGTTCTTTATCACTTAGCAAATCAATTCCTAACTCTTTTATTTCTTCACCTGTACAATCTAATCCAAGTTTTCCTCCAACAGCAAATTTTGGACTTGAGTGATCTAAGGCATCAACTACACCTTTTGTAATTAATATCTCTTCAATATCAATTCTATTTAAAATATGTCTAGTAATTGCATCATGATCTGTTAAATCTGGTGCATCTTCATTTACAAATATTGCATGTTTTACAAAAGACATTTGCCCTACTCCCCAAAATGCGTGCATCATTTGTTGTGCATGACCTGGATAAAGAGTTTTGATTTTTGCCATAATTAAATTGTGAAACACTCCATTTTCAGGCATATAATAATCTAATAAATCAGGGGCTGTAGTTTTTAATAAGGGTAAAAAAATTCTCTCCGTTGCATGTCCCATATATTTATCTTCTAAAGGAGGTTTACCCACAACTGTTGCTAAATATGTAGGTTTTTCCTTACTTGTAATTGCAGTTACTTCCATAAAAGGATACTCTTCTTCAAGAGTATAATATCCTGTATGATCTCCAAAAGGGCCTTCAATTCTTAATTTGCTAGGATCTACAAAACCTTCAATAATAAAATCATTATCTCTTGGAACATAAATATCATTTGTTATTGATTTTACAAGTTGTGCATTCTTATTTTTTACAAAACCATAAAGCATAAGTTCAAAAATACCAATTGGAAGAGGTGCTTGGCCACACCAAATATACATAGGGTCTCCTCCAATACCTATTGATACTGGCATTTTTTTACCAGCTTTTTTATACTCATGGAAGAAGTGGTTAGAGTCTTTATGGATTTGCCAGTGAAGTCCTAAAGTATTATCGGCATAAACTTGTAGCCTATACATTCCTAAGTTCTTCATATCTCCATTTAATGAAGTAGTATAAACTTGTCCCATAGTAATAAAAGGACCACCATCTTGCTCCCAAGTAGTAAGTATTGGTAAATCAGAAAGTTTTGCATCTTTCCCAAGTTTTATTATTTCTTGGCACTCCCCTTTTCCTTTGTTTTTTTTGGGAATTGTATTTTTTAAAGCAAATAGTTTTCCAAATGTTGAAAGTTTTTCAGCTAATGTTTTTGGTGGTTTCATTTTTAATAAACTTTCAATTTCACTACCAATTTTATCTCCATCACCTATAAAAAGTTTCACTGCTTTTTCATTACAAAAAACATTCATAAGTACTGGTATATCAAACTTCTTTCCACTTTTCTTATCTATTACATTTGTAAAAAGAAGAGCCTTTGAATCCTCTTTTTTCACCTCAATATATGCAATATGTGGAATTTCTAAGTATATATCCAGTTCATCATCAATAACTCTTAATAAATCATTCTTTTTTAATATTTCTATTGCTTCTTTCATTAATTCTCCAAAATAACCTTAATATTAGAATAAATCTTATATCATTTTATCCTTAAAAAATAGTTTATAGTAGAGGTTTTATATATGATTTATAATTTTGATGAAATAGTTAATAGGAAAAATACATCTTGTGCGAAATATGATGCATTAGATTCTTATTTTGGTTATGAGGATTTACAACCACTTTGGGTGGCAGATATGGATTTTAAAACTCCTAAGCTAATTAATGATGCAATAATAAATAGAGCAAAACACGGTATTTATGGCTATGCAAAACCTACAATTAAAACTTTTTCATTAATTCAAAATTGGATGAAAAAAAGACACAATTGGGATATTCATACTTCTTGGATAACATTTATAAATGGTGTGGTGCCAGCTTATAGTGCAGCAATTGAAGCTTTCTCAAAAGAAGGAGATGAAGTAATTGTTCAAACTCCTGTTTATTTTCCTCTCTTTAAGAGTATAAAAGAGAATAAAAGAACATTAATAAAAAATCCATTAAAAGAGAAAAATGGATATTATAAAATGGATTTAGAGGATTTAAAATCTAAAATCACTTCCAAAACAAAAATATTTGTACTTTGTTCTCCTCATAATCCTGTAGGAAGAGTTTGGGAAAAAGAAGAATTAGAAGAGCTTGCAAAAATTTGCATTGAAAACAAAATAATTATCATAAGTGATGAAATTCACGCAGATTTAGTTTTTAAAAAATTTACACCCTTAGCCTCAATTTCAAAAGAAATATCAAATATTACTATAACTTTAAATTCTCCCGGGAAAACTTTTAATATTGCAGGTTTAAATTGTGCCTATGCAATAAGTGAAAACTTAGATATATTAAAAAAATTTGAAGAAGAGGCTAAAAAAAGAGAGATAAATTCAATTAATGTATTTGGATATACAGCACTTGAGGCAGCATATGAATTTGCAGAAGATTGGTTAGAAGAATTGCTAGCTTATTTAGAAAATAACATAAAATTTACAAAAGAGTTTTTGGAAAATAATAACTCAAAAATAATTTTCAAGGAACCTGAAGCTACTTACTTACTTTGGTTAAGCTTTAAAAATTACTCTAATAATCATGAAAAAGTTAAACAAAAGTTACTAAAAGAAGCTAAAGTTGCACTAAATGATGGAACAAGCTTTGGCCTCGAAGGAAAGGGCTTTTTTAGATTAAATTGTGCTCTTCCAAAAGCAAATTTGGAAAAAGCTTTGAGTAAAATTGTTACAAATTTTCAATAAAAAAAAATTAGAGTATTACTATTCTTCTCAACTTTTAAATTAAGTGTAACTTTTTTTTAACATATGACCATTTAATTAGTAAAATATAGTACAATTTTTAAAATAAAAAAATATGGGATTGATTATGTCAACACATCTAATTCTTTCGTCAGTAATTTTTGTTGCTATTGCATTTATATTAGTAGGAGTATTCTTACTAACAAAATACCTTGGCCCAAATAATACTGAAGACAAATTTAAAAATACTGCTTATGAAAGTGGTGTTACAAATCCAATAGGAAGCACAAATATAAGATTTTCTGTTAAATTTTATTTAGTTGCAATAGGTTTTTTACTTTTTGATGTAGAAATTATTTTTATGTTTCCTTGGGCAGTAAATATTCTAGAACTTGGCTTTGCAGGTCTTATTAAAATGTTTATTTTTATAGGATTACTTTTTGCAGGCTTAATATATATGTATAAGAAAAAGGCATTATCATGGGATTAGGAGCAGAATCTAACTTAGGAGACTCAATAGTTACTACAAAACTTGACGAGGCAATTAACTGGGCAAGATCATATTCAATGTGGCCAATGGCATTTGGTACAGCATGTTGTGGTATTGAATTTATGTCAGTAGCAGCTGCAAAATATGATATTTCAAGATTTGGAGCAGAAGTTGTAAGATTTTCACCAAGACAGGCAGATTTACTAATTGTTGCAGGAACTATATCATATAAACAAGCTCCTGTATTAAAAAAAATCTGGGATCAAATGTGTGAACCAAAATGGGTAATCTCAATGGGTGCATGTGCATGTTCTGGTGGATTTTATGATAACTATACAACACTACAAGGTATTGATGAATTAATTCCTGTTGATGAGTATGTTGCAGGTTGTCCACCAAGACCTGAAGCTGTCTTAGATGCAATTATGAATATTCAAAAGAAATCTTACGATGAATCAATAATAAGAGAAAGAGAAACAACTTATAAGGGGATTTTAGATGCTTAAACCTGATATACTAATTGATGCAAGTGAAATAAAATCAACTATTAGTAAACTTAAAAATGAAGAAGATTATACACTTTTACTAGATATAACTGCCGTTGATTATTCTGAGTATCCAGATGTTACTCCATCAAGATTTGCTGTAATTTATATCTTAAGAACAAGTGATTTTAAAAAGCATTTAACTATAAAAGCTTTTGTAGATGATAATACATTAGAAGTAGATTCAATTGTTGATTTATATTTTGCTGCTGATTGGGGAGAAAGAGAAGTTTATGATCAATATGGTGTAAGATTCAAAGGTCACCCTAATTTAAAGAGAGTTTTAAATCATCATCAATTTATTGGACATCCTTTAAGAAAAGATTATCCTGTTACAAAAGGTCAAATCTGTACTGAAACTGAAGATTTAATGGATGAAATGACACCTTTACTAAAAAGAAAAGGTTATAAAGATTCAGATTTAGAAGATTTAATGATGTTAAATATTGGACCTTCTCACCCAGCTTCACATGGTACAATTAGAAACTTTGTTGCCTTAGAAGGTGAAACAATTGCAGCTTGTGTTACTGAAATTGGATATCTACATAGAGGTTTTGAAAAATCTTGTGAAACGCATAACTACTCACAAATTATTCCATATACAGATAGATTAAATTATTGTTCTGCAATGTTAAATAATATAGGTTATGCAAAAGCAGTAGAAGATATGTTAGGTGTTGATATAACACCAAGAGCTAAAATGATTAGAGTAGTAATTGGTGAATTAAGTAGATTAACAGATCATATTGTATGTAATGCTGCAAATATGGTTGACCTTGGTGGACTTACAAACTTCTGGTACATCTTTGCTCCAAGAGACAAAGCATATGATTTATTTTCAAAATTAACAGGAGCTAGACTTACAAATTCATATACAAGAATTGGAGGTTTAGAGTTTGATTTATATGATGGTTTTGAAGAAGATTTAGAAGATGTTTTAAAAGATGTTGAAAAAGCAATTATTGATTCTTTATCACTAGTTGAACATAATAAAATATTCCATGATAGAACACAAGATGTTGGTGTTATTGATTCTAAATTTGCTATTGATGCAGGAATTACTGGTGTTAACTTAAGAGCCTCTGGTGTTGCTAGAGATTTAAGAAAAGATTCTCCATATTATGGTTATGAAAATTTTGACTTTGATATTGTTGTTGGTTCACATGGTGATGTTTATGACAGAATTATGTGTAGATTTGAAGAGATGAGACAATCTATGAAAATCATTAGACAAGCAATGAAAGAGATGCCAGATGGTGCAATAAATGTTGAACATCCAGCTATATTTTTACCATCAAAAGAAGCAGTATATGGAAATATAGAAGGCTTAATGAACCAATTTAAACTTACATTTGAAGGTATTAAAGTACCTAAAGGTGAGTTTTATTCAGCAACTGAAGCTGGAAATGGCGAATTAGGATTCCATATTACAAGTGATGGTAGTGGAACACCTTATAAAGTTAAATGTAGACCACCTTGTTATTATTCACTAGGAGCATATGCTAGAATTGTTGAAGGGAATATGTTAGCTGATGCTGTTGTTACAATGGCAAGTATGAACTTTATTGCAGGGGAGTTTGATAGATAATGAGTAAATTTAAATATACAGAAGAAAAAGAAAAAGAGTTTCAAAGAATTGCAGCTAAATATCCTAAAATAGATGCAATGATGCTTCCTGCGTTATGGCTAGTTCAAGAACAAGAAGGTTGGGTTAGTCCTGATTCAATGATTTTTGTTGCTGATAAATTAGGAAAAGCACCTATAGAAGTTTATGAATTTGCATCATTCTATACAATGTTTAATTTAAAACCAATAGGTACATATCATATTGAGTTATGTAAAACTCTATCATGTATGATGATGGGAGCTCCAAAGCTTAAGCAATTTATAAAAGAAACAATTGGTATAGAACCTGGGCAAACTAGTGAAGATGGAAAATTTCATTTATCAGAAGTTGAGTGTCAAGGAGCATGTGGTGGTGCACCAATGATTGCATTAAACCATACATATCATGAAAATTTAACAGTTGATAAACTTAAAAAAATAATAGAAGGGTGTAAATAATGGCTGCTGATATTGTAAAAATAGTAAGTAAAAACTTTGACATCCCTAATTCACATACATTAGAAGTTGCCTTAGAAAATGGAAGATACTCTTCAATAGATAAACTTTTTACTATGAAGCCTGAAGATGTTACAGAAGAAGTTTGTAAATCAGGATTAAGAGGAAAAGGTGGTGGAGGAGCTGCTTGTGGTCCTAAGTGGAAACTTATGCCTCCTGTTGATGAAAGACCTAGATATTTAATTTGTAATGGTGATGAATCAGAGCCTGGAACTTTTAAAGATAGACAAATATTTCAATATGATCCACATTTATTAATTGAAGGTATTATATGTACTTGTTATGCAATTGGTGCACATGAATCTTTTATTTATATTAGAGGTGAATATAAGTTTTTTATTGATCAATTAAATAATGCCATAGAAGAGGCATATGCTGCTGGAATTATTGGTAAAAAAGTAATGAATAAATATGACTTCCCTATTGATATTACTGTTCATAGAGGTGGAGGAGCATATATTTGCGGTGAAAAATCTGCACTAATAGAATCAATTGAAGGCAAAAGAGGACATCCAAGACTTAAGCCACATGGTAAAGAGTGTGAATGGTTCTATGATATGCCTGCAACTGTTAACAATGTTGAAACAATAGCATCAGTTCCTAATATTGTTGAAAATGGTTATGAATCATATACAAAATATGGAACAAAGAAAGCTCCAGGGACAATGTTATTTGCTATGAGTGGTCCTGTTAAAAATCCTGGTGTTTATGAAATGCCATATGGAAATAAAATGATTGATGTAATCAATGAAATTGGTGGAGGAATGCAAGATGGATTAAAGCTTAAAGCTGTAATCCCAGGTGGTGCTTCTTGTCCAATATTAACAGCAGATGAAGTAAATGAAGCTTATTTAGATTATGAATCTATGTGGGATATTGGTTCAACTTTAGGAACAGGTGGAATGATGATTATTCCAGAAGGCGTTTCTATGGTTGATGTAGCAAAAAACCTAATAGAATTTTATCACCATGAGTCATGTGGTCAATGTACACCTTGTAGAGAGGGTACTGGTTGGATTGACAAGATTATCAAAAAAGTAATTGATGGTGATGGTTCAGAAGCTGATTTGGATACTATTTTAGATGTTTGTGAAACAATGAATGGTAAAACAGTTTGTGTATTTGCACCTGCAGTTAAGGATATCATTAAAAGTATAGTAATCAAATATAGAAATGAATTTTTAGAACATTTTAATAAATAATAAAGGAGAAGAATATGGGAAAGAAAACTTTTACATTAACAGATAATAGAGATGGAAAATCTTATGAATATGATATTAAAAGCGGTACTAGAGGACCAGATGTATTAGATATCAGAACTTTTTATAAAGATACAGGAATGTTTACATATGATCCAGGATATACTTCAACAGCATCTTGTGAATCAAAAATCACATTTATTGATGGAGAAAACTCTGAATTACGACATAGAGGTCACTTAATTCAAGATTTAGCAGGGAAACATTCATACTTAGATGTATGTTATTTATTAATGAGAGGAAGACTTCCAAATCCTGAAGAATCAAAAGGTTTTGATACAGAGATTAGACATAGATCATTTTTACATGAAGCTGTAATTAGAATATTTGATGCTTTCCCTGATGGTGCTCATCCAATGGCAACTCTTGGAGCTGCTACTATGTCATTAGCTACTATTTATAAAGATCACTTAAATCTTGAAGATGAAAATCAATTTAAAGAAATGAGAAGAAGAATTATTGCAAAAATGCCAACAATTGCTGCGATGGCATATAGAAACTCTATTGGTGTACCAATGATTTATCCTGATGTAGATAGATATTTCACTGAAAACTTCTTATATATGATGAGAGCATATCCAGGTGGAAAGATGAAAAAACTTCCAGATGGTTCTCATGAAGAAATCAAACAAGTTGAAGTTGATGCCTTAGATGCAATCTTTACATTACATGCAGATCATGAACAAAATGCATCTACAACTACTGTAAGAGCTGTTGGTTCAACAGAAGCACATCCATATGTATCAATTGCATCTGGTATTGCCGCATTATGGGGTTCTGCTCATGGTGGTGCAAATGAAAAAGTAATGGACCAATTAAAATTAATTGGTGATGTTAAAAATGTACCTACATATATTGCAAAAGCAAAAGACAGAAATGATCCATTTAGACTTATGGGATTTGGACATAGAGTTTATAAAAATAGAGATCCAAGAGCTGAATCATTAAAAGCTTTACAAGATAAATTAAAAGCTGAATTAAATCTTGATTCAAAACTTTTAGATATAGCTTCAGCAGTTGAAGAAGCAGCACTAAGTGATGATTATTTTAAAGATAGAGGTTTATATCCAAATATTGACTT
>JBFHGG010000084.1:0-12066 GCA_041583235.1 Halarcobacter sp. | reverse complement strand
TAGCTTCTTTTAAAACTCTAATCATATCAATATTATCTTCCAAAGTACTATAAATAGCTTGCTCTAATTCAGGTTCATCTACAATTACAATATTTTTTATAACATAAACATTTTTTATAATTGGAGTATAGTATTTCCATAATACTTTTCCATTGTTTTTAATAAATACTTCGCCCTCATAAGCAAGAGTTTTATTTGATTCATTTGTAACTTTTTGTACAAAATTAGCCTGAAAACTTTTTAAATCTTCTAGATTTGAAGAAGTCCTTGCATCTGAAAACACACTTGAAATTGATAATAAACTCAATAATAAAATCTTATAAACCATTTTTTAACCTTAATTTTTATATAATCTTGCGATTATAACTAATACCAAGTTAAAGTAAAACTATTGTGAACAATTTGGTTAAAAGGAACAGATTTTATGATTAATATTTTTTCAAAAGTATTTGGTACATCTAATGATAGAGAAGTAAAAAGGTATCAAAAAAGAGCCTTAGAAATCACAGCATTAGAGAGCAAATACAAAAGCTTAAGTGATGAAGAACTACAAGATACTTTTAATAACTTTAAACAAAAAGTTCAAAATAATGAAATAGATTTAAATGATATATTAAATGACTCTTTTGCAATTACAAGAGAGGCTAGTAAGAGAATTCTAAATATGAGACATTACGATGTTCAACTTGTTGGTGGTATGGTACTAAATGACGGAAGAATTGCCGAAATGAAAACAGGTGAAGGTAAAACTTTAGTTGCAACTCTTCCTGTTATTTTAAATGCTATGAGTGGAAAAGGTGTTCATGTTGTAACTGTAAATGATTATCTTGCAAGTAGAGATGCAAAAGAGCTTGAACCCTTATATAACTTTTTAGGATTTTCTGTTGGTGCTTTAGTTGGTGATTTAAGGGATGATGCTGAAAGAAAAGAACAATATGCAGCTGATATTACTTATGGAACTAATAATGAATTTGGATTTGATTATCTAAGAGATAATATGCATTATGACTTGGAAGAAAAAGTTCAAAGAGAACATAACTTTGTTATTGTTGATGAAGTTGATTCAATTTTAATTGATGAAGCTAGAACTCCTTTAATTATTTCAGGTCCAACAAATCAAAAAAGTGCAGATTATGCAAAATCAAATCAAATTGCAATGAGTCTTGAAAAGGGTGAATTAATTGAACCTAAATCTGCAGAAGAGAAACCATATTCAACTGGAGATTTTACAGTTGATGAAAAAAACAAAGCCGTGTTAATTACAGAACAAGGTATTGAAAAAGCCGAAAAACTTTATGAAGTTGATAACTTATACTCTTTAGAAAATGCTATGTACTCTCATCATTTAGATCAAGCTTTAAAAGCTAATTATATTTTTGAAAAAGATGTTGATTATGTTGTAAAAGACAATGAAGTTATTATTGTAGATGAATTTACAGGAAGATTAAGTGAAGGAAGAAGATTCTCTGAAGGTCTTCACCAAGCTTTAGAAGCTAAAGAAAATGTAACTATTCAAGATGAATCACAAACTTTAGCTGATATTACTTTCCAAAATTACTTTAGAATGTATGATAAACTTGCTGGTATGACAGGAACAGCACAAACTGAAGCAACAGAATTCGCTGAAATTTATAACTTAGATGTTGTATCTATTCCTACAAATGTTCCTGTAGAAAGAGTTGATAGAAATGATTTAATTTACAAAAGTGAAAGAGAAAAATTTGAAGCTGTTTCTAAAAAAATCAAAGAGTATCATGAAAAAGGACAACCAGTTCTTGTAGGTACAGCTTCAATTGAAAAATCAGAACACCTACATCATTTATTAACAAAAGCAAAAGTTCCACATACTGTATTAAATGCAAAACAACATGAAAAAGAAGGTAAGATTGTAGAAGATGCAGGACATAAAGGTGCTGTTACAATTGCTACAAATATGGCTGGGCGTGGAGTTGATATTAAATTAACTCAAGATACTCTTGATCTTGGTGGTTTAGCAATTATTGGTACTGAAAGACATGAGTCTAGAAGAATTGATAATCAATTAAGAGGAAGAGCTGGACGTCAAGGTGATGTTGGAGAATCTCAATTTTACTTATCTTTAGAAGATAACTTACTTAGAATCTTTGGATCTGATAAAATCAAAGGTATTATGGAAAGAATTGGTATTGAAGAGGGTGAGCATATTGAATCAAAAATGGTTACAAGAGCTGTTGAAAATGCTCAGAAAAAAGTTGAAACAATGCACTTTGAAAGTAGAAAACATTTACTTGAATATGATGATGTTGCAAATAAACAAAGAAAAGTAATCTATGCATTTAGAAATGATTTATTAAATCCTGATTATGCAATTATGGAAAAACTTGATGAAAATAGATTAGAATATGTTCAAAATCTTTTAGCAAATGCTGAGATTATTGAAGGTATGCCACAAGAAGATTTCAATTATGATTTTGTTCTTACAAAATTAAAAGAAGAATTAAATTTAATTGTAGAAAAAGATGATATCGTAAGTGCTGATTATGAAGCTTTAGAGCAAAAACTTACATCTATTATTAAAGAAGTTTATGAAGAGAAAATGAGTGTAGCAGCTCCTGAACAAAAATCAGAGATTGAAAGAGTACTTTACTTACAAATCTTAGATAATGCTTGGAGAGAGCACTTATATTCAATGGATACACTTAAAACAGGTATTGGACTTAGAGGTTATAACCAAAAAGATCCATTAGTTGAGTATAAAAAAGAATCATATAATATGTTCTTAGATTTAATTGCAAATATTAAAAATGAAATTATTAAAATTCTATTTACAGTTCAACTTCAAAGTAAAGATGATGCACAAAGAGAGCAAGAAGCTCTAGAAAAAGTAAAAGCAGAAATGGCTGAAGCAACTGAAAATCTTATTACAAATGTAGAAGAAGAGCATATTGCTACAAATGAAAAGAAAATTGCTAGAAATGAACCTTGCCCTTGTGGAAGCGGAAAAAAATATAAAAACTGTCATGGGAAAAGTGGACCTAAAAGAGGTTTAGCAGCAGGAAACTAATTTGAACAAAAAGTTAGTAAATTTTATTGTCAAAAAATATTTAAAATTTGATAAAAAAAATCCTTTTATATCTATAAGTGCTATCTTAGCATTTGTAGGTGTGGCTATTGGTGTTATGGTACTTATTATTACAATGGCTATTATGAATGGTACTGCAAAAGAGTTTGAAAATAAACTCTTTACAATGAACTACCCTCTTTCCATTTATCCAAAATTTCAAAATAGTGTTGATACAGAACTATTAGCCAATCTTGAAAAAGAGTTCCCAAATATGAAGTTTTCACCATATCTATCTTCACAAGTTATAATTCAAAGTGGAGATAATATGAATGGAGGCATCATTTTTGGTGTAAATCAAGAAAAAGAAGCTGCAATAAACTCTATTTATAAAAAAGCTAGTTCAAAGCTTAAACTTAGTAAATATGATGTTATTATAGGTGATGGAATTAGGCAAAATCTTTATTTATCCAAGGGAAATAAAGCTACTCTTTATTTTACCTCATTAAAACCAACGGGCCTAACTATGATGCCAAAATTAAAAAGATTTACATATAAAAACTCTTTTAAATCTGGACTTCATGCTTATGATAAATCTTATGTTTATACTTCAATTGAAGCTCTACAAACAATTTTAAAAAAAGATAAAAATAGTTTTGATGGAATTCATGTATATTCAGATAATGCTATGGAAGATATAAAAGAATTAAAAGAATTTTTAAGAGCGTATTCAGCCGGTGTTGTTGGATGGTGGCAACAAAATGGAAACTTTTTTGCAGCAATGGAGATGGAAAAGAAAGCTCTATTTATAGTATTAATGTTAATTATTCTTGTTGCATCTTTAAATATTATTTCATCTCTTTTAATGACTGTTATGAGTAGAAGAAAAGAGATAGCCCTATTATTATCTATGGGTGCATCACACAAAGAGATTAAATCAATATTTTTAAGACTTGGAACAATTATAGGTTTTTCAGGAATTGCATCTGGTGTTGCTTTAGGATTTTTAGGAATGTGGATATTAGATACTTTTGAAATAATATCTCTCCCTGCAGATGTTTATGGTACTTCTAAACTTCCCCTTGATTTATCAATGTTAGATTTTGTATCAATTATAATTGGGGCTATTTTAATAGTATTTATCTCTTCATATTATCCAGCTAAAAAAGCTACAAATATAGACGTAATTGACGTATTAAGAAACGAATAAGATTATCTTATTCCTTTCTTATTTCTTTTTCTCTTCATTTTGAGGCTTATCATCTTTTTCTAAACTATTGCCAATTGACTCAATCATTTTAATAGGTGAAGTAATTACTCTTTTTAGAAAATTAACAGGAGCTGAGACTCCATCTTTTATAAGATTCGTTTTATATTTAGGTTCATCTAAAGTCCCATAAATTGTAACTTCTGTATCTACTCTTTTTTCATCACCTAAAAGAACATAATTAAGAACAGGAATTGCTCCTACAATCTTTGAATAATCTTTTAAGAAAATAAGTTTTAACTTTGCATCAAGTTTTGAATTATTGAAATTTATTGTTGTATTACCCTTAAAATCAATACCATTTCCTATTGTTTCAATTGTATGCATATTTAAGAATTTATTATTAAAATCATAAGAAAATTTAACCTTCCCCTCTTTTACCTTATATCCATTTAAATTAAAGCCACCAGAAGTTGCCATACCAACAACTGAAGGTATTGCTAATAATGGATTAATAAGCCCAGGAGAAGTATTTATGAAAATTAAAAGATTATTTAAAATAGCTAAATCAACTATTTTATTACCTTTTAAAGTAGCAACTCCATTAATAATTCCATTTTTTCCACTAGCATTTAAATTGACATTCCCACCTTCAATTAAATTTTTATTCATAAGGGCATCTAAAAATTCATCATTCATATTTTTTGCATTAACAGTTATAAGTCCATCAAAATCTTTGTGATATACAAACTCTGTATTTTTATATTTTAAATCTATATCTGTTTTATAATTTTCAAATATGAATTTATAAGAACTCGCTTTTGCTACATACTTGTCATTCATAATAATATTTGAATTTATTCCATTTATATAGTATGCAGTTTTACTCTCTTCTTTATTCTCTTCTTGCTTACTATCATATAAAACATCATATCCATTTAAATCCATACTAATTTTTTCATTAGGGACATCATATTTTAATTCTAATTTGCCATCTTTTGTTTTTATATCTAAAATATTTTTTTCATATGTACCTAAAAGTTCTAAATCTCTGATTCTTTTGCCATTCTTTGATATAGGAAGATCAAGATATAAAGCTTTACCCTCAAAACTTATTTTCTGATTTTTAATATGAATTTCTGCAAAAGATGTTTTATAATAATGATTTTCATCTAATTTAATCATAGAGTTCGTTAATTGTAAATCAATATTAGGAAAAGATTTACTGTTTTTATTATTTGACTTTCCTAAAATTAAGTCAACATTTTTTAATTTTAATAAAGTATTTTTATCTTTTTTAATAATTATACTAATATCATTATCATTTGTATTAATAGTTACTAAATTGTTTTTTATAACTCCTTTAGCACTTAAAGTAGTGATTTTTTCACCTTTTCTTTCAAAAGGAAGGTTAAGTTCTTTCGCATTTATACTAAAGTTAATATCATCTTTATTCTTCACATTTAAATGTAAATCACCTTTTTTTATATCACTTGTTTTTAAAAGAGAGGAATAATTATAAACTTTTGATAAATCCATAATATCAATAAGAATATTCTCTTTAGAAATATTAAGTTGTGAACTCAATGATTCTAAGATAATTTTTGTATTATCTTTAAAATCAATATCTAAGTTTGTTTCTAAATCTCTTATACTTATAATTGAATCTTTTTCATTTGTAATATCAAAAGAGTTTATTTTTGCATTTCCTAAGGCTGTAGAATTTTTTGTATTAATTTGCAATTCTAAATCTGCATTTAGCATATCTTTATGAATAATATTTGAATTTTTTATTGTTACAAGAGAGTCTTTTAAAATTACATCTGCTTTTTTTGCTAAAAATTCAAAATCATTAAGTTTTAAAACTGCATTTTTTAATTTAAAGACTCCATCTACTTCCATTTTTTTAGAAAGTAAATATGGAATTTTTAAAACTAAAGAAGAGTCTAATTCACCACTTTTTTGACTTAAAGGAAGATTTATTTTAAAAGCTTTTAATATCTCTAAAATATCATTATTTAATAAAGATTCACTTTTTAAAGAAAGAACTACCTTACCTTTTTCTAATGATGTTAAGTTTGTAATATCAATTTTACTACCATAAATTTTACTTTTATTATAAACAGGATTTTCTAAATCAAATGATAAAGTATCACCTTTATAATCTATTCTTAACATTTTAGTATCTACAGTTTTTGCATCTTTATGAAATTTAATTTTTGCATTAGTAATTTCAACATTTCCTTTAATAGTATTTATTAAAGCTTTTTCTTTTTCTAAATCTATTTTTCCTGTTAGAAAATTAAGTTTCATATCACCTGTTACATTATCATACATCCAGGCTTCTGCTATCTTATTTAATCTAAAAAAGTTTTTTAAGAATTTAATAGATTTTATATCTTTTGTAGTATTAATATAAAAATCTAATATTTTAGGAGTTGCTTGAATATTTAATTCACCTTCTACATCTTTATGCATAAAAGTCCCAAAGAAGTTTAAAATCTCCTTTTTTACATCAACTTTTGTTTTTCCTATTAAAGCTAAATCAATATCTTTTAAATATAAAGAGTAAAGATCTAATTCTATTTGAGAATTTTTAAAATCTAAATTAGCTGATATATTGATAAACTTGTTATCCAAATAAAGTTTTTCTTCATTTATTAAGATTGTAAATTCATTGTCTTTAATTTTTAATCTTTCAATATCAATCTTTTCAAAAATCTTTAATACTTTTGGTAGAAAATCAATATCTCTTTTAATATCTTCATGTGAACTTTCAACTGAAGTTTTTTTTATTTCAAATACAATTTCTTCTACTTCTAAAATGAGTTTCTTATCCAATTTTAAATACAATTGCGAAATCGAAAAATTACCAAAAGAGAATGAATCAATTTTTATGCCTGAAAACAATAAAAAACCAATAAGAGAAAAAAGTACTAATAAAAATATAATAATGAGTTTGATAATTTTTAACATTATCGAATTATTCCTTGTAGCATCTATTGCAGTGCTTTTTTATTTAAATATACCAATAAGTTCAACAAAAGTCTTGAATATACCTAAAGGTAGTACAAAAAGTATTATAACACATTTAAGTAAATCAGGTTATGAAGTTAATGAATTAGATAGATATGTAATAAATATTTTAGGTTATCCTCAAAGTGGTTGGATTGACTTAAAGTCTCAATATATGTCTAAAGGAGATTTTTTATATAAAATCACAAAATCTAAAGCTGCTTTAAAAAATATTACTTTAATACCAGGAGAAACTTCATATATATTTTTAAGACAAATAGCAAAAAAATTTAATCTCTCAGAAGAAAAATTAGAAAAAATATATAATGAACATGCATATAAAGAGGATGGAAATATTTTAGCAGAAACTTATTCTTTACCATATGGAATGAAAGAAGATCATTTACTTTTCTATCTTTTCTCAAATACTAATAAACAATATGAAGAATTTTCACAAAAGATATTTGGATACTACGACAAGAAAAAATGGTATTACTATATAACAATGGCATCAATCATACAAAAAGAAGCAGCAAATGAAGATGAAATGCCTTTAGTATCAAGTGTAATTTATAATAGATTACGAAAAGGTATGGCTTTACAAATGGATGGAACATTAAATTATGGAAAATATTCTCATGTAAAAGTAACTGCAAAAAGAATACGAGAAGATAATACATCATATAATACATATAAGAATAAAGGACTACCCTCAAATCCAATTTCAGCAGTAAGCCTAAATGCAATAAAAGCTGCAATCTTTCCTGTAAAAAGTGATTATTTATATTTTGTAAAAGATAATATAACAGGTCTTCATAAATTTGCTTCTTCTTATAAAGCTCATGTTAATAACATTAATGCAAATAGAGGTGTTAAAAAAAGTTACACTAAAGTAAAAGAGAAAGAGACTAAAATTGATATTGAAGCAAAGAAAATCATGAAAACAGATGTTTCTAAGCAAAAACCCTCTTCAATCAAAGATTTATGGAGTAATGTTAAATAATTTTTGTGAAGTATTGAAACAGTCACTTTTTTGTAACTAGGCAATACATATAATTTAAATAAGCATAAAATTAAATCTCGCTATTATGTGTTTACTTAAATTTCAAACTAGGAACATACATGTCAAAAATCATTTATACTAGAGTTGATGAAGCACCAGCTTTAGCTACTTATTCATTTTTACCAATTATCAAAGCTTTTACAAAAAGTTCTGGTATAGAGATGCTTACTAAGGATATTTCATTAGCAGGTAGAATTCTTTCAACTTTCCCAGAAAACTTAAAAGAAGATCAAAAAATCGCAGATAATTTGGCAGAACTTGGAAAGCTAACTCAAGACCCAAGTGCAAATATTGTTAAACTTCCAAATGTTTCAGCTTCTATTCCACAATTAAAAGCTGCAATTGCAGAATTACAATCAAAAGGTTATGATATTCCTAATTATGATGCATCAGCTGAAGTTACTGCTAGATACTCAAAAATATTAGGATCTGCTGTTAATCCAGTTCTAAGAGAGGGAAACTCAGATAGAAGAGCTCCTAGTGCTGTTAAAAACTATGCTAAAAATAACCCTCATAGAATGGGAGAATGGACAAAAGATTCAAAAACTGATGTTGCTCATATGGATCATGGAGATTTCTATGATACAGAAGTTTCTAAAACTTTTGAAGCTGCAGATGACTTAAAAATTACTTATAAAGCTAAAGATGGTTCTGAAACTGTATTAAAAGCATCTTTACCCGTATTAGAAGGCGAAGTTATTGATGCAACGGTAATGAGTGCAAAAGCTTTACAAGAGTTTTATCAAAAAGCAATTGAGGAAGCAAAAGAAAGAGATGTATTATTATCATTACACCTAAAAGCTACAATGATGAAAGTATCTGATCCAATTATGTTTGGATTTGCAGTAAAAGTATATTTCAAAGATTTAATTGCTAAACATTCAGCACTTTTTGACGAATTAGGTGTAAACTTTAATAATGGTTTAGGAGATCTTTATTCTAAATTAGAAAATGTTGATGCAGATAAAAAAGCTGAAATTGAAGCTGATATCGCAGCTGTTTATGCAAAACAACCAAGACTTGCTATGGTTAATTCAGCTAAAGGAACTACTAACTTACATGTGCCATCTGATGTTATTATTGATGCATCTATGCCTGCTATGCTTAAAGGTGGTGGTAAAATGTGGAATGCAGAAGATAAAGAAGAGGATACTCTTGCAATGATTCCTGATAGATGTTATGCACAATCATTTAAAGCAGTTATTGAAGATTGTAAAAAACATGGTAAATTAGATGTAACTACAATTGGTACAGTTCCAAATGTTGGTCTTATGGCTCAAAAAGCAGAAGAGTATGGTTCACATGATAAAACTTTCCAAGCTGCTGGTGAAGGTCAAATGATTGTTAGTGACAAAAATGGAGATACTGTATTCTCATTTGATGTAGAAGAAGGTGATATCTTTAGAATGTGTCAAGCAAAAGATGCACCAATCCAAGATTGGATTAAATTAGCAGTTACTAGAGCTAGATTATCTAATACTCCTGCAATTTTCTGGCTAGATGAAAATAGAGGTCATGATAGAGAAATGATTAAAAAAGTTAATAAATATCTTCCTGAGCATGATACAACTGGATTAGATATTTCTATTATGAATCCATTAGAAGCTACAAAAGTTTCTTTAAAAAGAATGAGAGAAGGTAAAGATACTATCTCTGTAACTGGAAATGTTTTAAGAGATTATAATACTGACCTTTTCCCAATCTTAGAGCTTGGAACTAGTGCTAAAATGTTATCAATCGTACCATTAATGCAAGGTGGAGGACTGTTTGAAACAGGTGCTGGAGGATCTGCACCTAAACACGTTCAACAATTTACAGAAGAATCTTACTTAAGATGGGATTCATTAGGTGAATTTATGGCATTAGCGGCTTCTTTTGAGCATTTAAGTAATACTCAAGGAAATGCAAAAGCTAAAATTTTAGCTGACACATTAGATAAGGCAACAGGAACTTTCCTTTTAGAAGATAAATCTCCTTCAAGAAAATTAGGTGGTGTTGATAATAGAGGTTCTCATTTCTACTTAGCAATGTATTGGGCTCAAGAGTTAGCTAAGCAAACTGAAGATGCAGAATTAGCAGCAGAATTTGCTCCTATTGCGAAAGCTTTGACTGAAAATGAAGAAAAAATTAATGCAGAGTTAGTTGCCTCTCACGGTAAAGCTGCGGATATTGGTGGATATTATTTACCAAATGATGAATTAGCATCAGCTGCAATGAGACCATCAGCAACTTTAAATTCAATTATTGACTAATTATTAAATTAAGTATAATATAAAAGGTAAGACTTTTTTGTCTTACCTTTTTTTATTTAAAAAATATACAGATAATTTAACTATATTAAACTTAATTTGATATAATTAAACTATTAAAATATAAGGGATTTATAATGAATACTAAAAAAGTAGGAATTATTGGAGTAGGAAATGTTGGTTCGACTCTTGCATATACGTTAGCACACAAAGGAATTTGTTCTCACATTGTACTAAAAGATATTAGAGAAAATATAGTTCAAGCAATGGCATTAGATATTTCACAATCAGCAAATGCAGCAAAATCTCATACAGTAGTTAAAGCTGCTACTTCTGGAATTGATTTAAAAGATTGTGATGTTATAGTTATAACAGCAGGAATTCCAAGGAAACCTGGAATGAGTAGAGATGATTTACTTTTAACAAATGCTAAAATTATGGAAAGTGTATTAGAAGATGTAAAAGTTTATGCTCCTAAATCAAAAATTATAATAGTTTCAAACCCTTTAGATGCAATGGTTTATGCAGCTCTAAAAATTACAAACTTTCCTAAAAAACAAGTAATTGGAATGGCAGGAATTTTAGATAGTGCAAGAATGTCACACTTTATACTTGAAAAAGTAGGATATGGTGCAGGACAAATTGAATCTTCTGTAATGGGTGGACATGGAGATGATATGGTTCCACTTCCAAATTATTCAACAGTTGCAGGTGTTGCATTACCCGAATTATTAAGTAAAAGTGATATTGAAGATATTATAACAAAAACAAAAAATGGTGGACTACAAATAGTAAAACTACTTGAAACAGGTTCTGCTTATTATGCACCTGCACATGCAACATCATTAATGGTGGAAGCAATCTTAGATAATAAAAGAAAAATATACCCTTGTGCTGTAATGTTAGATGGAGAATATGGTTATGAAAATATTGTTGGAGGAGTTCCAGTTATGCTAGGAAGTAATGGTATTGAAAAAATCATTGAACTTAAACTTGATGATAAACAAAAAGAACTTTTTTCAAATTCTGTCTCTTCAGTTCAAGAGCTTGTTGATACATTAAATACAAAATATTTTAATAGTTAGGAAGTATCCTAACTATTATTTCAATATATCCTACACACTAATTAGATATAATTCTACAAATAACAGATAAAGGTCTAAAATGACAAAAACATTAGAAGTTCTAAATGTAAAATGTGGAGGTTGTGCTAGCACTCTTATTACATCACTAGAAAAAGATTTTGGAGAAATAAAAGTAGACTTAGATGTACATCCAAGAAAAATCACCTTAGATATAGAGGATGATAAAATGGAAGAATTAAAAATACAATTAAGAAATCTTGGTTATCCATTAACTACAGATGAATTAAGTAGTTTAGAAAAAGCTACTACAACTGCTAAAAGTTTTGTTTCTTGTGCAGTTGGGAAATTTAATGTTGCTACTGGGAAAACTGAATAGTTTTTTATTTTTATGAGAAAAATCTTTCTCT
>JBFHGG010000083.1:0-12163 GCA_041583235.1 Halarcobacter sp. | reverse complement strand
TCACTATTAATTGAACTTTTTTTTATTTCATCAAAGGATTTAGTTAAAATATTCTCTTCTATAATTTTTTCATCAGCACAACCTAAAAATAGTAAAGCTATGAAAATAAATCTAAGAATTACCATATATTTTTCTTTTTATCTTGTTTTTAAATATCATTGAAATAACAATTAAAGCTATTAAACAAGCTATTGAAGCATAAAAACCGCTTGTGCCAATATTTAGAGATTGTGCTCCTATATTTGCATATACAACAACTCCAGGAATTATACCAATAAGTGTTGCTAAAATAAAATCTTTATATCTAATTGAAGAGAAACCTGCACTATAACTAATAATATCAAAAGGAACTAAAGGAACTAATCTAAGTAAAAAAATGATTAGAAATCCATTCTCTTTTGCATTTTTATCTAAGTTCAGAAATTTTTCATTTGTAAGTTTTTCTTTTAGCCATTTTCCATAAACTCTTGCTATAAAAAAGGATAATGTTGAACCACAAAGTGCTCCAATCATAATATATAAACTTCCCTCATATAAACCAAATATCAAACCTCCTGCAATAGCTAAAATAGCATCAGGAAATAGTGTTAGGGGAACTATTGTAAAGAGTATTATAAATATAAAAGGCGCATATATTCCAAAACTTAATACATAATCTTTAATCTCATTTGGATTAGAAAAAGTGAAAATATCAAAATAGTAAAATAGTACTAAAATAAAAGATAATATTATGATTAAAGAAGTTTTTTTCATTATAGTACCTCTATCATTTTCTTTGATTTATATCTGTTATACCATTTTTTCAATAGGCCATTTTTCTTTTGAACAAAATCCTCTTGCACTTCATCTATAAAAATTAAATCAAGAATATGAATGCCATTTTTTCCGCCTTTGCTCATTGATTCTGAACATGATTGACAATAACTAACTATAGTATCACATTTAGTTTGATTTGCTCTAGAATTCATTTGAAGAGTTGCAAGCTTAGAATTTGTTAGTTCTATCATACCACCACTTCCACAGCACTCTGTTTTTTCACGGTTATTTTTAAACTCTTCAAAGCCAATTCCTAATTTATCTAATAGTTTTCTAACACTATTATGTAAAGACTTTTCTTTTCTAGTAGGACATGGATCATGAATTGCGATATTTTTGTGATTTGAATAAGCTCCAATTTTTTCTTTAGGAATACCAATATCTGCTAAAACATCATATAATGATACAGTTTTAACATTTGGAGAAAACTCTTTTAAACTCATATAACAATTTTCACAAGCTGTAATTACAGTATCAACTTCCATAATATTTATATCCTCTGTTAGTTTAGAATAAAACTCACGAAATCTTTTCATATCGCCTACTATTCTAGTAGGTTGTCCACAACATTGCTGAAGCATATTAACTCCAGGCATATTAAAATTAAGGTATTTATAAACTCTATTTACTAAATCAGGAGAGTATGATGTTAAAGCACAACCAGGCATAAAAGCCATTTTTTTGTATTCACCTATATTAAACTTTGTTTTTGCCGTAAACATTTTAGAAAAGCTATTTTTTTGATGAAATAGTATGGATTTATATCCAAAACTATTAAGTACTTTATCATTTGTAGCATGTTCAATTTTTGCTTCTTTAAATATATGATTAAAGCTAATATCTTTAGGACAAACAGAATAACAGTAATCACATGTAGCACATGAAAAAGATATAGCAGAAGTAGGTGCTACTTGCTTAAACCCCTGTAAAAGAGTTTTAGGTGAAGATGTAAAGTCATCAAGCATAGGACAACCTTTCATACACTTCTTACAATCTATACAATCATCAATTTTATGTAGTTGGTTTAACATAAAGCCTCTTTAAAAGATAAATTAATATTGAAAAAGCAAACAAAGATAATAATCCATAAACAAAGTATTTATATCCTCCTGTTAGCATTTCACCTGCATAAGAGTAAACTAAGGTTGCAGGAAGTTGTCCTAAACCTGTTGCTATTATAAAATCTTTAAGTTTAATTTTAGTTAATCCAGCAGCATAACTTACAATATCAAAAGATATAAAAGGAAGAAGTCTAGCTATCAAAATTGCATACTTTCCATGTTTTTCAAAGAAAGCATCAAAACTGTGCAATGCTGTTTTTGAAGTAAGCTTTTCAACAAACTTTCTACCTAGTAACTTTGCAATATAAAAACATAAAATTGCTCCAATCATAGCTGAAAACCATGATAGTAAAGCTCCATAAACCCAACCAAATAAAGCTGCATTTGTAAATGTTATTAAAAATGCAGGTAAAGGAGCAATAACTGATTGAAAGACCATAAGTAAAAAAGATATAAGGGGAGCTAAAATGCCAAATGATAAAATGTACTCTTTTACATTTTCAATATCTAAGGAATTAAAAATTGAAAAAATGTCCATTAAAATGTTTTTGACTGGAGGTAAAAAGCATAGCCCAACTATTAATAGAAAGGCTATATACTTAAGAGTTTTATTCATTGCTTACTAAAACATCACTAATTTTTTCCCTAGGCCATCCATATTGACCATCAGTTAAAGTTAAAAGATTTTCTTTTTTTACTCCACTTTTAAGTAAGAAATCGTAAGCTCTATTTGCACCACCACCACCTCTTGGACAAATAATAACAATTTGTTGATCATCTTTGATATTTGGAAGTAAAGCTGTTAATCTTGCTCTTTCATCATCTGTTTTAACAGGATATGCATAAGTTGCAATTGCACCTTTTAAATGCTCTTCTTTAAAATCTTCTTTTTCTTGAATATCTACAAGAACTACTTTTGAAGCATCTTCTCTAATTAATTCTGCAGTTTTTTCAGCACTAATATAATTATATTTTGCTTCTTTTTCTACTTTAGAACCACAACCAATAAAAACTAAAACGGTAACAAACGAAAGTATTAAACCTTTCATACACACTTCTCCTAAATTAAATTACTGCATGTATATGAATTATAAACGGGGGAAAATCAAATGAGTACTCAATGTCTCTATTGATGTGTGCTTAAACCTTAAGCCAATACATGAGTTATTGAAATTATATTGCCATTGTACTTATAAGAAGATAAAGTAGTTGATTTTGTTATTTACTTAATAACATTCTTGAATATAAACCAGCAGTACTTGTATATCCTACTTCACTAAATGTTATATTTTTTTCTTTATCAAAAATCAGAGTAGTGGGAAAAGCTTTTATATTAAATTTTTCTGAGTAGAAATTGTTATTATCATTAACAACCTTAAATGATAAATTATGCTCTTTTAAATATTGTTTTATTTCTTCATTGCTTCCTGATTGAACTGCTATAGTTATAACTTCATAATCTTTTGATATTTTTTCTATATTAGGGGCTTCAAATTTACATATTGGACACCATGTTGCCCAAAAATGAATAAGAATTACTTTATGCTTATCTACTAAATAATCACTATTATCAAGTAGTTTAAAACTTTCAATATTTAATTTATCTTTATTTAAATCAAGTGATTTATAATAACTTAATATATTCATAGCAATCGTTAGTAGCACTATAAAAACTAGGGCTTCTTTGATATACTTTTTTATTTTATTTAGCAAATTCATCCTTCTTCGAAGTTTAGCAATAATATTTTACAAATTAAAACAATTTATAAAATATTATTTTTTTGCTAATTTTTATTTTTAATATATCATTATAGGAGTTATACCTCTTGGTATTACTTCACCTATAATTTTTGCATATCCATAAGTTAAATCTTCTATTCTTTTTACATACTCTTTGGCATCTTCAGGATCCATTGCAATTAGTAATCCTCCTGATGTTTGAGCATCACAATAGATTTGATAACAATCATCTGTTGCACACATAACTGTAGTTTTATCTTTAAGGTATTTCATATTTCTTTTTGTTCCTCCTGGAACAACACCTTGTAAAGCTAATTCTTCAGCATCTTGTACAATAGGTACTTCTCCACAATGAATAGCAAAAGAGTTTAGATCATTTGTAGCTTCTAAGGCATGCCCTAAAAGACCAAAGCCTGTTACATCAGTACATGCACTTACATCATAATCTTTTAATAATTTAGAAGGTAAATAGTTTAATGCTTCCATAATTTTAACAGCTTCTTTTGTTGTAGCTTCACTTAATAAATCTCTTTTAATTGCTGTTGTTAAAATTCCCATCCCTAATGGTTTTGTTAAAACTAAAACATGACCAATTTTTGCTGTATTATTTCTAAGAATTTTATCTGGATGTACAATACCTGCAACAGACAAACCATAGTACATTTCAGGACTTTCAATTGTGTGTCCACCCATTAAAAGTCCACCACATTCTTGAATCTTTTCATTTCCCCCTCTAAGTATCTCTCTTAGAGCATCTGTTCCTTGATTTTTATTATCAAAGCCTACAATATTTAAAGCAGTTTTTACATCTGCTCCCATTGCAAAAACATCAGAAAGTGAGTTTGCAGCTGCAATTTTTCCATACATATATGGATCATCTACAACTGGTGTAATAAAATCAAGAGTCTGAACTAAAGCCTCTTCATCATTTAATTTATATACAGATGCATCATCACTATTTTCAAATCCTACAAGCACTTTGTTATCACATGGAACTAAGCTAATAATTGTTTGTTTAAGATCCCCCGGACCCATCTTAGCAGCTCAGCCAGCAGCTTGAACGAATTTTGTTAATTTATATTCGTTATTCATTTTTTCCTCGATTTAATAATATGATAGATGTACATTTAAGTTGAATCAAAGTAGTTTAAACATTTATGTACACCCATTCCATAGGTAATGTTTTGCATTTTACAATTAAAAATGTTAAGTGTAGTTTAAAATTAATTCATAGAATGTTAAGCCTTTAAGTCAATTTTTATTAAATTTTAATTATAGTTTTAATTAGTAAGCATAACCTAAGGTTTAGGTTAGACAAAAAGTACTTCTTCTTATTGCCTGCATATGCTCTTTAAAAGTCTAAGTTTTAGACAAACATGATTTAAAGACAGTAAAAACAACACTAATCTTTTTCATGTAATTCAAAAATAATTTATTAGGAAAATAAAATGGGTGTTCAAGAACATAAAAAACTTCTTTCAAGTATTGGTGTGGATGTAGATAAGCATGCGAAAATGATGAGTATGGGATTAGAATCATATGAAAATCAATTTATGTCACAAAATAATAGACCTGAAGGTATGAAATACTTCGATTGGTTTATGAGTGAAATTCAAGGTGGCAGAATTGCTGAGATAAATGAGTTAAGAAAAAATAAAAAACCTGCCGTTGGAACATTTTGTATTTTTGTTCCTGAAGAGATTATTGTTGGAGCAGGGGGAGCTTGTTTTGGTTTATGTGGAGGAAGTCCTGCTACAATTCCTGATGCAGAAACAGAATTACCAAGAAATATCTGTCCTCTTATAAAATCAGCTCATGGATTTAAACTTCAAAAAACATGTGCATATACACAGTCTTCAGATTTTATTTATGGAGAAACTACATGTGAAGCAAAAAAGAAAACATGGGAAATATTAGATAAACATCATCCTGTTCATGTAATGAATATTCCACATATGAAAAGAGAAAAAGATTTAAAAATGTGGAAAGAAGAGATTGTAGAGTTTAAAGAGCATATTGAAGAAGTTGCTGGTAAGAAACTATCATTAGCAGAAATGCTAGAGGGAACAAAAATCATCAATGCGAAACGAAAAGCAATGCAAAGATTAGATTCTCTTAGAGGTTTAGAGCCTGATGTAGTTCCAATTAGTGGGAAGGATGCACTTTTTGTTAATCAAATGGGATTCTTAGATGATCCAAAAAGATATACCCAAAAAGTTAATGAATTATGTGATGAACTTGAAAAAAGAGTTGAAGAAAAAGTTTCTGTATTTGAAAAAGATACTCCAAGACTTATGGTCTTAGGAACTCCAATTGCTCCACCAAACTGGAAACTCCATACAGCTGTTGAAGGTTCAGGAGGGGCTATTATTAATGAAGAATCATGTATAGGACATAGATATTATAAAGATAATGTTGATTTAGATAATATTGAAACAGAAGATGATTTAATGAGTGAGTTAATGAAAAGATATAGTGCAGTTGATTGTGCTTGTTTTACACCAAATACACCAAGAATTGACAAAATTTTACAAATGTATAAAGATAGAAAAGCTGATGGAGTAATTTATTATACTTTATCTTTTTGTCATACATATAATGTAGAATCTCATTTAGTGACAACAGCACTTGAAGAGGCTGGAATCCCTTGTTTAGTTATCGAATCAGATTATTCTCCTGAAGATGCAGGACAAATTAAAACAAGAGTTGAAGCATTTTTAGAAAGCATATCTTTTAAAAATAAGGCTTTAAAATTTAAATCAAAAAATTAACATGTACTGGGGTGTTGATGTTGGTTCCACATATACAAAAATATGTGGAATCAATGAAAATAAAGAGATTATAGACACAAAAGTTATACCAACTATTGTAAATCAAGATGAAATAGTAAAAGATTATTTAAAAAATAAAGATTTAAAAATGCTAGTCTCCACTGGTTATGGAAGAAATATGATTGAAGAGACTTTCTCCTGTCCTATTATTAGTGAAATTAAAGCACATGCAAAGGGTGCTTATTTTTTTCAAAATGATGCTCAAATGGTAATTGATTTAGGTGGGCAAGATAGTAAGGTAATTTTACTTGATAAAAGTGGTGGCTTTGTAGATTTTAAAATGAATGATAAATGTGCAGCAGGAACTGGAAAATTTTTAGAAATTGCTTCAAGTAGAATGGGTTTAAATTTAGATGAATTTTCAAAAATAGGATTTAAAGCAGATAAAGAACTAATTATCTCTTCTATGTGTGCAGTTTTTGCGGAATCTGAAGTTATCTCTTTAATCGCAAAAAAAGAGAGTGCTCCAAATATTTGTTATGCAGTACATGAATCTATTGCTTCAAGATTAGCTTCAATGGCTAGAAAATTTGCTATTAAAAGTGATAATATAGTTTTTACTGGAGGTGGAGCATTAAATGGTTTTTTAGTTCATTTATTATCTCAAAAATTAGAGAAAAATGTAATAGCAGCATCAAATCCTCAATTAGTAGGTTCTATAGGAGCTGCACTTAGTGGATATGAAGTTTTAAATGAATTGTAAAATATATCAATAGACTTAAAAAAGTCTATTGAGTATTTTATAAAGTTACTATATCTTCCGTTAAAAGCATTTTTGCAGTATCCATTGCATTTCCTGCAATTCCAATTTTTAAATTTTCTCTTATTTTATAAAAATCTAAACAAGTTCCACAAGAATAAATATTTACACCTTTATCTTCTATTTTTTTTAAAATTTGAAGTAATTCTTCATCTTCACTAGTAGTTAATAATACGGCAGAATTTACACAAATAATTGCTTTTGGTAATTCTTCTTGTTCTGAAATTGCATTTAAAAAACCTTTTGTTAGCATTGAACCTAATTCACCATCACCAACTTTATCTGATTTTAAAAAAAGAGTTTTTCTTGAAGTTTCCATTTATTTTCCTTTTTATGTATGCCTAATAACTTAGGCTATTGCGAAATTTTACATTTAATTTTATTAAAAAATAGTAAAGCTTTTTTATATTAGAGTAAAAAATTATTATTTACTTTTTATGATTTTAGTGCTAAACTTTCAAAAATAAACAAGATATCACCCAAGGTTTGGGTTTACAAAATATATTACAGTTTAATCTACTTTTAAATTTACTATTTTTGTATCTCACTTCTCTTGGGTTTTATATAGGAGAATTATGAAAACTTTAAAAACACTTTCCACTTTATTATTAGGAGCAAATATATTATTTGCATCAGTTACTACTGATGAATTAGTCAAGAAACTAGATGACACTAGTATAGCTATTTTAGATACACGAAGTGAAGACTCTTATAATGGTTGGATTTTATATAATGAAGCAAGAAGCGGACATATTAAAAATGCTAAACCTTTTCCACTTTTGTGGACTAATTTATTAAATAAAGATTCTAAAATTATTAATGACTTAAAAAATAAAAAAGAGATTATTCTTTATGGTGCAGAAAAAAGCGATACAAAAAAAGTATATGATTTTTTAGAGAAATATGGTCTAGAAAATATTGATATATATGAGAATGAAATAAATGAGTATGCAAAGAATAGTTCTTTACCTATGGAAAGTCTACCAAGATATGAAAAATTAGTTCCTGCATCTTATATAAAATCTCTTTTAGATAAAAAAGAAGATTTTAAACTTTTTGAAGTCTCTTGGGGAAAAGGAAAAGAGTATAAAAAAGCTCATATTCCTAGTTCTATTCATATTAATACTGATGAAGTAGAGAGTGGTCCAATTTGGAATTATAAAAGCAAAGAAGATTTATATAAATTTGTATTAAATTTTGGGATATCTAAAAATTCAAAAGTAATCTTATATGGAGCTGATACTATGGCAGCATCAAGAGTTGCTATTGCACTTATGGCTGCTGGAGTTGAAGATGTAAGAGTGTTAAATGGTGGTTTTAAAGCTTGGATAGATAGTGGATATGAAATAGAAGAAGGGAATAATGAAGCAAAAGCTATTAGTTCTTTTGGAGGAGACTTTTTTACAAAAGCATATTTAATTAAAAATACTAAAGATGCTGAATATATCTTGAAAAATAAGGAAGCTAGTTTAATAAGTGTTCGCTCATATGATGAATTTATAGGTAAAACAAGTGGTTACAGTTATATAAAACCTATTGGGCATATTAAAGATGCCATCTGGGGGAACTCTGGTTCTGATGCATATCATTTAGAAAACTATAGAAGTGTTAGTAATAAGATGTTAAATGCAAGTGATCTTAAAAAGTTTTGGAGTGATTTAGGAATTGATACAAGAAAACATTTGAGTTTTTATTGTGGTACTGGTTGGAGAGGAGCAGAAGTCCTTTTTTATGCTTATGTAATGGGCCTTGATAATACATCTTTATATGATGGTGGATGGCTTGAGTGGAGTTTAGATGGAACTAGAGCTATTATAAATGAATCTAAATAATAAAAAAATAGCTATTTTTTATAATAGTCTTACTTTTTTATTTTTGCTAATAGGTTTTTTATATCTTTACTTAGCAGATATCTCTATGGGCTTTGCTAGAGACTTAGTTTATAGAGAATATTTTATACAAGAAAATATCTTAAATTATATAAATGAATATGTACTTTCATTTATATGGCTTCTTCCCTTATCCTATGTTTTATATAATAGTTTAAAGAGTAAATATTACTCTTTTACTATTATAATTAATATCTTGACTTTTTTATTTTTATTTATATTTTCATTATTTTTTTTGCATGAATATATAATCCTCTGCTTTATTTTAATTATTTTTGCAATATTACGACTTCCTTTTTTATTTCAAAAACTTAGATAGAAATATTTTACTCCTTAAGAATACTTTTATTAATAGTACATTATAGTTATAATTACAAAGAGCATTAACCTAAGGATTAGGTTGGACATATAGATATGCATGAACTTATATGACTACACATGCTTCAAAAAAAATTTTGGAGTAGAAATGAAAAAACTTCTATTGGCACTATTATGTGCATCGTCACTGTTTTCACAAACATTTACATTTACGGCAATTCCTGATCAGGATGAAACAAACTTAAAGAAAAGATTCTCTTTATTAGCAACTTATCTTACAAAAGAGTTAGGTGTTGATGTTAAATTTATTCCTGTTAAGTCTTATTCTGCATCTATTGCAGCATTTAGAAATAATCAAGTTCAATTAGCTTGGTTTGGTGGTTTATCAGGTGTTAGAGCTAGAATTGTAGTTCCTGATTCTGTTGCAATTGCACAAGGAGTTGAAGATCCTAAGTTTCACTCTTATATTATTGCAAATGCAAGTACAGGTTTAGAAAAAGCTGATACTATTTCTGAAGGTGTAAAAGGCAAAACTTTTACTTTTGGTTCAAAAGGTTCGACATCAGGTAGATTAATGCCTGAGTACTTTATTAGAGAAACTTTTAAAAAAGGTCCTAATGATTTATTCTCAAAAGTTGGTTTTTCTGGAAATCACTCAAAAACTATTGCTTTAGTTCAAAGTGGTGCTTATGAAGTAGGTGCTGTTAACTTTAAAGTTTGGAATAGAGAATTAGCGGCTGGTAAGATTGATACTTCTAAAGTAAAAGTTATTTATAAAACTCCTGCATATCCTGATTATCAGTTTACTGCGCGTGGTGATTTAGATAAAACTTATGGAGAAGGATTTACAGCAAAATTACAAAAAGCTCTTATTAGTGTTAAAGATCAAAAAATCTTAGGTGCATTTCCAAGAACTGGTTTTATAAAAGCTGAAAATAAAGATTTTGAACCAATTTTAATTGTTGGTAAAAAAATCGGTCTTATTGACTAAGTTTTGAATACTATAGCTTTTTCCTTTATTAATGAATCTATCTCTTATGAAGATTTATTAGCTATTGATTCTATTAGTTTAGAGATAAAAAAGGGTGAAAAAATAGCTCTTTTAGGAAAAAGTGGAAGTGGAAAATCAACACTTCTAAAAAGAATGTATGAATTACAAGATACAAATAGTTCATATATTCCTCAAGAGTTAGGTTTAGTTGATAATTTAAGCGTTTTTCATAATGTTTATATTTCACAATTAGACCACAACTCTTTATTTTATAATATTAGAAATCTTATTAAACCTATTAAAAATGAAGTAGATAATATTTCTAATGTTTTAAACAAATTACTTCTTGATGATAAAATATTTATTAAATCACAAAATCTTTCAGGTGGACAAAAACAAAGAGTAGCAATAGCAAGGTCTTTGTACTCTAAAAATAAGATTTTACTAGCTGATGAACCTATCTCAGCCTTAGATGAATTTTTATCAAAAAAAGTTGTAAGTATTTTAAATGATTCTTTTTCTACAGTTGTTTGCACTCTTCATAATGTGGATTTAGCAGTAGAAAATTTTGATAGAGTAATTGGTTTAAAAGATGGAAAATTATTACTTGATAAAAGATGTGAAGATTTAACACAAGAAGATAGAGAAAAATTATATCATGCAGTTTGGTAAAAATACAAAAGTATCTTTACTTTTTTTATTTATTGGAGTAGTTTCTTTTATCTTTGCAGATTTTTCTATTTCTACTTTAGAGCCTTTTTTAGAACTAAAAAAATTCTCTTTTGCAATATTTCAAATGGATTTATCTCAAGTATCAAAACTATTTCCAGCCTTACTTAATACTATTTCAATAGCAATAGTAGCTATGTTCTTTGCTATGATTTTTGGCTTTTTATTAGCCTTAGTTTTTGAAAACTTTTTTGTAAGAACAACTTTAGCTTTTACAAGAGCTATTCATGAACTGTTTTGGGCTTTGATTTTTTTACAGATATTTGGATTAAATACTCTTACAGCACTTTTAGCAATTATAATTCCATATAGTGCAATCTTAGCAAAGGTATATGCTGAAATACTTCAAGAACATGATCACTTTCCAAAAGAGTTAAAAGGGAAGTCTTTAGTTTCATATTATGTATATACAAAAATTCCTGATGCTTTCACTCATCTTCTTTCTTATACTTTTTATAGATTTGAGTGTGCTTTACGTTCAACTGCTATTTTAGGTTTTGTAGGAATCACTACTTTAGGTTATTATTTATCATCATCTTTTATGCAAGGCTATTATAATGAAGTATGGCTTTTACTGATTCTGTTTTATATAGTAATTGCAACAATTAGATTTTGGCTTACAAAATATAGTGTAAGTTTTATTGTTATTGCTTCATTTTTTTATTTAGATGAATTTCCAAGTATAAATGTTGATAATTTTGTAAGATTTATTACAAGTGATATTATTCCTCATCCAATAAGAACAGATGCTGGATTTGATAAAACAGTACAATGGTTTTCAAATATTTTCACAAATGAGATTTTAATAGGTGTTTTTAATACTATACTTTTAACTCAAATTGCACTTGTTTTAACTGCTATTGTGGCTTTATTAGTTTTCCCTTTTATTTCTTTCAAATTTACAAATAAATTTGGAAGAATAATTTCACATATATTTCTTGTAGTTCTTCGTTCAACTCCTGAGTATATCTTAGCATATATCTTTTTACAAATGTTTGGTCCTTCAATGTTACCTGCTGCCTTAGCCT
>JBFHGG010000082.1:0-12236 GCA_041583235.1 Halarcobacter sp. | reverse complement strand
TAACAAAGAAGATTGAAATATAGATGAATATTTATAGCTAGATTTTTAATAAATCCCAAATATCTTTCTAGAAAGCTATACTTAAGTTAATAGATGTTATATTTTCATATTGTCTTCCTAGAAAGATAATATGAAAGGATTTTATTTTGCATATTTCTAAAAGCATTGTTCTTTGTTTAATTGTTATTATTCTACTTTCAAAGTTTTATAATGCATTTAACACAATTAATAAAAAGGGGATTAAATATTTTTTTGTAGTTTTTTTTAAACAAAAGTTTATAATGCTATCAATAATAGCAGTAATATTTGGCCTAATTGTATTAATTAATCCTGGCTTTAAATTTAAAAATCAAAAAGATATTCTTATTACATATGTTGAAAGTTTTGAAAAGAATTAACATTTAAAATAAATTGAAAAAAGGAAAAAAAATGTTTAAAATAAATACACTGCCAATATTGGCAATAGTTTGTATTTCAGGAAATGTAGCTTTTGCAGAAAGTAATGTAAATATAAACAATGTTACAGAACAAAAGTCAAAAGTTTATCAAATAGAAAAAAGACTAGGTAATTATACTAGGCCAATAACATTTACTCCTACAAAAGCAATTCCTATAAATGGTGCAATTACTGAAAATATTGTAACTAGCACACAAAATATAATTAATAAAGAAGCTTTATTTTTAAAAAAAGGAGTAGTAAAACCAATTGGTGAAGAACAATTAAGTGCATGGGAAGCTGTAAGTGATGAAGGTGGTCATGGACATAAGCAAACTGCACCAAACCCTTTAAGTTATTATATAGCAGGTTCTGCTTCTAGTTTATTAACACAAGTTGAAAGAAGTATACAAATATTAGGTTTAGATGTAAAAGATGTAAAAGTAGAATCTGAAATATTTTTTAGATGGTCTGATACAATGACAAATAGATGGTCAGGCTATACAGATAAGGTAGTTTCTAATATTATAATTACAAGTAATGAGCCTCCTTTAAAAATTAAAGAATTAAAACAAATGGCGATAAAGGCGTGGGCGATAGGTGAAGGTTTAGCAAATAAATCTACTATTGATGTGGGTATTCATGTAAATGAAGATAACTGGGCTGGATTAAGAGCACAAGTTGGAAAAGTAGAATCCCTAATCTCTAAGGATAATGGTATTGCAATTACAAATACTACTGATGATTTAAAATTACAAACAATAAAAGTGAAAAAAGATGCTTCTATTGATATGCATAATTTTCCAAGTACCTTAGAATTTAGTGAAATTGCAATTGCTGAATCTGCTAACGATAAAACAAGACCATATTTACATAGAATTAGAGCAAAATCATTAACTGAAAATTATGCTACTTGGGAACTATATTCTGATGATAGCAGGGGATATAAAGGAATTGATAAGGCTCCAACATCACGTGATTATTTTACAATAGGAACTTCTTTTTGTTTAATGAGTCAATTAACTGCAAGTAAAATGTATTTCCAAAAACAAGGAGTTAATATAGAAAATTACAGAGTTGAACATCAATTTGACTATACACAAGAAAATTTTATGACCCCAAGTATGAAGGGTCATCTTGACACTGTTATTACAAAAGTTATAGTTACAAGTGAAGCCAAAAAAGAAGCCTTGATTAATTATGCTAAACAATCTCTAAGTATGTGTTTTGCAGGTGAAGGTATTCAAAATGAAACTCAAATGCAAACAAGTATTTTTCTAAATGGAAAAGAGATAAAATAAGATATAAATATTTAAAGATTATTAAAGGGAATAATAAAAATTATGCCCTTTAGTAAAAGGCCACATATTTTATATTATGAATTACTTTTAATATATTCATTAATTAAATTTAAATCTACATGTTTTTCAATACTTAAGCATAAATCCATTAAATAAATATCTTGCAGATTAAACTCTTGTAACTTTACTAAATCTTTTGAAGTTGTAATAATACTGTAGCCTTTATATCTTTGCTTAATACTTTCCAACTCATCTTTTGTAAAGCTATGATGATCTTCAAAAGCTTCCATTTTTGTATGTTTTGGTAAAAAATCTAAAAGTCTTTTTGGCTTTGAAATTGCTGTTAAAAGTAAGATTTTTAAAGGTAAGGTATCAATATGATTTCCATTTAAAGAATATGAAACTACTCTTTTAAAATCTTTTCCTTCTTGCAATTCTAGATTTGCAAAAGAATAAGCCATTTTAGGTTCTCTATATCCTCCACTTGGAAGACAAAATAAATTTGTTGGTTCTTCTTTTGGTCTTATTAAAATATCAAACTTTTGTATATCATATTTGGAAAAACCATCATCTAAAAATACTATTTTACAAGCTAACTCTTTAGCCTTTAAAATAGCTTTTTTTCTATCTTCACTAACTATAATTGTAGCATTTGTTAAAGCCTTTGCTAAAAGCATTGCTTCATCACCACTTATTTTTACATCTTCTAATATTTTGCCTTTATTTGAAACAATATAAAGCCCTTTTGACTCTCTTCCATAACCCCTTAAAATAACACATACATCTTCATATCTTGATGCAAGATTGATAGTTAAAGGTGTTTTTCCACTTCCCCCAACTATAATATTTCCAATTGAAATAATAGGAATTCCAAAATCTATTGGTCTGACACTTGCTCTTTTAAAAGCAATAATTAACATATAAATAAGAGTAAAAGGGAGTAATAAGAAAGAGATAATTCTTTGAAAGAAATTAGGGAAGAAGAGATAATCTTCTACCCATAAAAAAAGCTTTTGCTTCAAAAACCTAAACCCATTCAGAAGCTATTTCTATAATTTGATCACAAATATAATTAACTTCATCATCACTTAGACTTGGAAACATAGGTATTGATAAAATTTGTTGATAAGAAGTCAAAGCTGTACTAAATGTCGTAATTTTTATTGAATATTTATTTTTATAATAAGATAAAAGATGTAAAGGTATATAGTTAAGCCCTGTTGCAATTCCTTTTTCTTTTAAAGCTCTAGCAAAAGCATCTCTATTTCTAGAAATTTTAATTATAAATTGTGTAAAAATATGTTCATCTTTATGAGATGGAATAGTAACATGTTTAATACCACTTAATCTATCTTTATAGATTTTTGCTATCTCTTTTCTTCTTTTAATAAATTTATTTGTTTTCTTTAATTGTGCCAATGAAAATGCAGCATCAAGTTCTGAAATATCATATTTATGGCCAATATCTACTACATCATAAATATAATCTAAGTTTCCAAAATCATCATATGTTGTTGTAATTGCATGAGTTCTTAGAAGTTTAGCACGTTCAGCTATCTCTTCATTATTTGTAACAATCATTCCTGAACGACTCACTGAATATTTACCATTCGATGGATTTGTTGAAAATATTGTCATATCAGCTCTTAAAGACCCAACTGTTTCATCTTTATATGTAACACCTAAAGCACAAGTTGCATCTTCAATTAAGATAATCCCATATTTTTCTGCTATATCATAAATTCTATCTAAATCAGGAGTTTGTCCTGCAACAAAAGTTATAATTGCTCCTCTTAATTTTTTAGTCTTATTTTCTTCAAGTGCTTTTTCAAATTTGTTAATATCTATATTCATATCATCATTATTTATATCAATAAAAATAGGTTCAGCATCAAAGTGTCTTACAACTTCAGGAACATTAACAAAAGAGTTTACAGACATTAAAATCTTGTCACCTCTTTTTAATTTTATTGCACTAAGTGCTAAATGAATAGCAGCAGTTGCATTACAAGTAGCAACTGCATATTTAGCACCAACAAAATTTGAAATATTTTCTTCAAGCTCTAAAACTTTGTTTTCATCTTTATTTAATTCAAGTACAGACTTTAACTCATTTAATTCATCGTCACTTATTGATGATTGGTAAAAAGGTATTTCTTTCATTCCTAACTCCATTTAATATTTGTTATTACAGGTAATTTAACCTTTAAAGCATTTGCTTTAATTTTATATTTAATTTATTTATTATTCATCATAACTTAGAGGTATAATTTTTTCTTTTTATTAGAATTACATCTATTTCTTAATAGGCCCCATAAGGTTCTAATATGATTCAACTAACAATAATTATTATTATATAGAATCTTCCTTTGTTTTTTCATAAAGTTCATCTAAATAATCAAAAGTAGTTTCTCTTATTTTGCTTTTTTTAATAATTAGTGTCTCTTTTATAGAAATTAGCTCTTCTAAATCAAAATATTCCAAAAAATTTGGATTAATATCTATTGTCTCATTTTTGTTTATTGAAATCAAATTTTTTATCTCTTTAATAACTTCTTCTTTTGTTAATTTATTTTCCATTTTATCCTACAAATTTATTTAATATCTGTTCTAAGTAGAGTTCCATTTTTTCAGTACCAAAATCTTTTTTGCTACTTTGGCAACATTTGCAACAAGTCCCCGCATCTGTTAAATTACCAATTTCCTCTATAGTTTTACAATTTTTTTCTTTAATTGCATATATTATTTCGCCTAAAATAACATGTTTGCACCTACACACTTCAAAAGAATGAGAAAATTTTTTAGCCATCCATACTCGCTTTTACTTCATTTAGAATATCTTTACAGTAAATCTTTTTTTTAATTTTTCCAAAATCACCCTCTTCAAAAATACAATGTCTACAATCAGTTCCAGCTGTTGTAATATCTTGAATATCTCTTAATGTATTAGCATTTTTTTCTAAAATTGCATCTTTAATCTCATTTAATGTAACCTTTCTACAATTACAAACCTCATAATCTTTTTCATAACTTTCAAACAACTAATTTTTTCTCTCTTTTTTTATAAGTTCATAAGCTTCATTAATTTCTTGAAGCTTTCTTGTTGCTTCATCAATAATACTTTGACTTGCGCCCTGCCCTGAAACTATATCAGGATGATGTTTTTTTACTAATATTCTATAATTTTTCTTTAAACTAGCATCATCATCACTTGATTTTGATTCTAAAATTTCATAAGCTTTTTCTATACTAATAGCTTGTGAATTTTTCTGTTCTCTATAAAAATTTTCAAAAGTATTAACAAGATTTTCAAAATCTACTCTTTTTATTTTAAGAGCATTTGATATATCTTCTGTAATCATTAATTCAGTTTGAGAAAACTCTTTATCAATAAAGGCTAGATTTAATAAGTATTCTATAATCTTAAGACGTTTTTGGTAGTCATTTTTTGTTATTTTATATAATTTTTCACAAAGATCAATAGTATTATCAAAACTTTCTTTCTCTTTTTTATAAATATCTTTTAATTTTTCTCTTACTTCTTCTGCATTTTCAAAATGTCTTGAGATATCAGAAAAGGTATGTTTTAACATTTGAGCTTCAAGTTCACAAACAGAACCATCTGCTTTTGCAACTTTTGCCATTAAAGCAACTAATAATCCTGCTTCATGATTCATTAAGTTACCATCAAACTTTTCTTTTATATTTAATTTTATATTTTCAAATTTTTCTGTTTTATAATTTTTTGCAATAAAATATAAAACCACACCAACAATTAACAAAAACAATAATTTCATTTAAATTCCTTTAATAGCTTTTTTAATAATAGAAAGATTTTATCAAATTTTAGGTAAAATCTTTTCTTTTATTTAATCAAATTATGGAGTAGAATATGTTTGGAATGGGTTTTATGGAAATTTTTTTAATTGCAATTGTCGCAATTATAGCATTGGGACCAGAGAAACTACCAACTGCAATGGTAGAAATAGCAAAGTTTCTTAAAAAATTCAAGTCAGGCGTTGAAGATGCTAAATCAACACTTGATAATGAACTAAATATATCTGAAATGAAAGCTGAAGCTGCAAAATATAAAGCTCAGATAGAAGATGCTAAATCAACACTTAATATAAAAGAAAATCTAAACTTAGATTTAAACGATATTATAAATGAAAATACAAATACTAAAAAAGATAATAATAATCAGGATACTTCATCTTTAGAAAAAAAAGAAGAAGCAACAACAAAAGAACCTAAAAAAAAGAAAAAGAAAAAAGAAGATAAATCAACACAAAAAACATCTGAGGATACTGTTAAAGAAGAGTCAAATAGTGCCAATGCAATGAATAAATTTAAAGTTGATTTTGATGATTTAGAGGAAAATAAATAATGCTTGACGATTTAAAACCACATATAGCCGACCTTAGAAAAAGACTTATGTATTCAGGTGCTGCATTGATAGTTGCATTTTTTGCTTGTTTCTTTTTTTATGAACCTATTTTAGAATGGATGATGCTTCCTGCAAAAGAAATTTTGCCAGCTGGTTCATCAATGGTAGCAATTGAAATTCAAGAAACATTTTTTACAGCACTTAAAGTTGCTTTTTTCTCTGGATTTATTGTTTCATTACCTGTGATTTTTTGGCAGTTATGGTTATTTTTATCTCCAGGACTTTATGAGCATGAAAAGAAACTAGTAATTCCATTTGTATTTTTTGCAACATTAATGTTCTTAACTGGTTCATCTTTTGCATATTATGTAGTTGTACCTTATGGTTTTGACTTTCTAATTAACTTTGGTTCTACAGTTGTAACTGTTTTTCCAAGTATTGGTAAATATGTAGGCTTCTTTACAAAATTATTATTTGGTTTTGGAGTTGCTTTTGAATTACCTGTAATTACATTTTTTCTAGCAAAAATTGGACTTGTTGATGATAAAATGTTAAAAGACTTTTTTAAATATGCAATTGTAATAATATTTATTCTTGCATCTTTATTAACACCACCTGATGTAGTAACACAGTTTTTAATGGCAGGTCCATTAATTATACTTTATATTGCTTCAATTTATATTGCAAAAGTATTTAATCCTGCAACTCCAATTGAAGATGATGAAGAATAGTGCCTGAAAATAAAATAACTTCAAGAGACCTAGATCCACTTAAAACTTCTAGCTATGATTACTTTTTACCAAAAGAACTCATAGCTACACATCCTGTAAGTCCAGCAGATTCTGCAAAACTATTAGTATATAATAGAAAAGATAACTCCATAACACATACAACTTTTAAAAATCTAATGGATTTTTTACCAGAAGATATTTCAGTATTTTTAAATGATACTAAAGTTATAAAAGCTAGAATTTTTGGGAAAAAAGAGTCTGGTGGAAAAGTTGAATTACTTTTTAATAAACCACTGTTTATGGATAGATATCTAGTAATGACAAGAGGAAGAGTAAAACTAGGAAGTGAAATATTTTTTGATAAAGGTCTTGTAGCAAAAGTTTTAGAATTAAATGAAGATGGAAGTAGAATTGTACATTTTTATAAAGAGGGGAAAAAACTGGACTTCTTAAGTCTTATTGATATTTTAAATGATATTGGACATTTACCACTTCCCCCATATATGAATAGAGAAGATGAAGAAAAAGATAATGAAGATTATCAAACACTATTTGCTAAAAATTATGGTGCAGTTGCAGCCCCTACTGCATCATTACATTTTACTAAAGAACTTTTAGAAAAGATTAATAATAAATATTCTGTAAACTATTTAACACTTCATGTAGGAGCAGGAACATTTAAACCTGTTGATGCTGAAGATATTTTAGAACATCCTATGCATAGTGAATATTTTGAAATAGGAATTGATGCTAAAAAAGCACTTGATACTGCAAAAAAAACCCTTGCTGTGGGAACTACTGTTACAAGAACAGTAGAATTCTATGCAAGAACAAATATGATACAAGGAGAGTGTGACCTCTTTTTAAATCCTAATAATATGCCAATTAAAGTTGATCATTTATTAACAAATTTTCATCTTCCAAAATCAACTTTGATTATGTTAATTGCCTCATTTATTGGATTAGAAAAAACACTAGAAATTTATGACGAAGCCATAAAAAATGAATACAGATTTTTTTCTTATGGTGATGGAATGCTAATTATATAATTAAGGAGAAAATGGAAAATGCCATTTTATGTACTATTCGATACAGAAACAACAGGAAATAAAGAAGATGATAAAGTAATCCAATTTGGAGCAATGATAGTTGACCAAAGAGGAAAAGTAGAAGCTTATGATGAATTTTGTTCAACAGATGTTGAAATAAAAATTGAAGCAATGGAAGTTCACAATATTACACCTAACATGATAGAAGGGAAACCACAAGCTAAAGAGACTACTTTTTATAAAAGACTTGAAGAATTAAATAATCCTGAAAACTATCTAATTGCACATAATATCTCTTTTGATATGGGAATGATAGAAAAAGAGGGTTTTTTAAATGCTTATCAACTAATAGATACTTTAAGATGTGCTAAGCACTTATTTCCAGATATGCCTTGTCACAGACTTCAATACTTAAGATATGCCCTTGAATTATATAAAGTTGAAGAGCAAGAAGCTGCAAAACATAATATAACAATCAAAGCCCATGATGCAATTGGAGATGTTCTTGTTATGAAACTATTTTTATCTAAACTTGTAACAAAGTGTAGAGAGATTTATCCTGATTACAATCCAATGGAAAAACTTGTTGATTTAACAAGAACTCCAGTTTTAATAAAAACATTTAAATTTGGTAAATATAGAGGAAAAGAGATTGCAGAAGTAGCACGAGATGATGCAGGATATTTAAATTGGATGAAAAGTAATATGGAACTTGATGAAGATTTGAAATACACTTTAGACAAAGTCTTATCATAATAAATAAGAGAGTATTTACACTCTCTTACTCAACTTTACTCTTTCTTTAAAATTACATTAAAATTTCATATTAATTTCATTTTATTTTACTATAATACAAACTAAATTTTTTTAGAAGGATTGTTGTGAATAAATTAAATAAATTTTCACGAATCGGATTTATTCTTGCTGCTGCTGGTTCAGCCGTAGGATTAGGAAATATATGGCGTTTTCCATATATTACTGGAGAGTATGGAGGAGGAGCATTTATTTTAGTGTATCTTCTTGCAATATTATTTATAGGGCTTACAGTATTTTTAGCAGAAGCAGTTATTGGACAAAATGGACAAGCTGATGTTTCTACTTCATTTGTTTCACTTTCAAAGTCAAAAAATGGAAATTGGAAATTTGCTGGATTTATGGTTGCTACAGGACTTATTATTCTGTCATTTTATTCTGTTGTATTGGGATGGATTTTAGATTATGTATTTACTTCATTTTCTGCACTTCCAACAGAAGCAAAAATTGCTGGAGCAAATTTTGAAAAACTAATATCTGATGATATAAGTTCCTTAATTGTTTATCATACATTAATTGCTGGAACTGTTATATTTATTGTTTTAAAAGGTATTAAAGAAGGTATTGAAAAAATCAACTTGATATTAATGCCATTATTAGGATTAATCCTAATAGGTCTTTTAATATATGCAATAACACTAGATTCTTTTTCTCAAGCTCTTTCATTTATGTTTATGCCTGATTTTTCTAAGATTGATAGTCATGCACTGCTTGCAGCTCTTGGGCAGGCATTTTTTACACTTTCACTTGGTGTTGGTACAATCTTGACTTATTCTGCATCTTTACCAAAGGAAGCTAACTTTGTTAAGTCATCTATCATGGTAGCAATTGTTGATACATCAATTGCACTTATTGCAGGTCTTATTATTTTCACTTTCCTATTTACAGCTGGAGCAGATAGTGCAGCTGGTCCTGGGCTTGTATTTATATCACTTCCTGTAATTTTCTCAGGATGGGGAATATTAGGTCATATAATCGCAATTTCATTTTTTGTAGCTTTAATATTTGCAGGAATTACATCTGCAGTTTCTATGATAGAGCCATCATTAAGATTTTTTATTGAAAGATATAAAATTTCTAGAAGAAGAGCAACTATTATTTGTGGTGGAACTTTTTATGGTTTAGGAATTATTGCATTATTATCTATGTCAAAATCTTATGGAGCTGAGCTTACATTCTTTGGAAAAAATGCCTTTGATATCATGGATTTTATGTCATCATCAATTATGATGCCAATTGCTGCAATTATAATTTGTATCTTCTTAGGTTACTTTGTTGATAAAGATACATTAAAAGAAAAGTTTACAAAACATACAAACGAAACAATATTTAATATTTGGTATTTCTTAATTAGATTTATAGTACCACTTGCAATTATTGTTCTATTTTTAAACAAATTAGGAGTTATTTAGTGAAAACAAACAGTTTTTCAAGAATTGGATTTATACTTGCAGCAGCTGGTTCTGCTGTAGGATTGGGTAATATTTGGAGGTTTCCATATGTTACAGGAGAACATGGAGGAGGAGTTTTTGTATTTTTATATTTAATGGCAATTGCTTTAATTGGTTTAACAGTTTTTATTGCGGAATCTTATATTGGTAAAGAATCAAGAACAAATGCAGCTGAAAGTTACCAAGTAATATCAACAACAAATAACAAAAATTGGAGATGGGCTGGATTCCAAATTTTTGCAGGTGTTGTAATACTTTCATTTTATGCTTTCATTATTGGTTGGATTATTAACTATATTATAGTTTCTTTTACTGGTTTGCCTGCAAATATAAAAGAAGCACAAGATACTTTTACTAACCTTATTACATATGAAATTGGTACACAAATACTTTTTTTCACAATTGTAATTGCAATTATTGTTTACATTGGATTAAAAGGAATAAAAAAAGGTATTGAAAAAGCAAATTTAATATTAATGCCTTTATTAGCAGTTATACTAATGGGTTTATTAATTTATTCTATAACACTTGATTCTTTTGGAAAAGCAATTAGTTTTATGTTTATGCCTGATTGGTCTAAATTTAATATTGATTCAGTTCTTGCAGCTGTTGGGCAAGCCTTTTATACTTTATCAGTTGGAATGGGTATTATAATAACTTATTCAGCTTCTATGTCAAAAGATGCTAACATTGTAAAATCATCTATATATGTTGCAATGGTTGATACTCTTGTTGCTTTAATTGCAGGAGTTATTATCTTTTCATTCCTTTTCTCAGCTGGTGCAGAAAGTGCTGCAGGTCCTGGACTTGTATTTATTTCATTACCACTTATTTTTGGAAGTTGGGGAATATTTGGTCAAATTATTGCCGTAGCATTTTTCTTTGCTTTATTATTTGCTGGAATTACTTCAGCTGTTTCTTTATTAGAACCATCAGTAATGTATTTAATAGAAAAATTTAAAATGAAAAGAGTGAAAGCTACATTAATAACTGCAGGTTTTGTTTATATTTTAGGAATTATTGGACTGCTATCTATGAGTAATGATTATGGAACAATGTTAACATTTTTTGGAAAAAGCTTATTTGATTGGTTAGATTACTTAACTGCATCAATTGCATTGCCAATTTCAGGGTTTGTAACTGCAATTTTCTTAGGATATTTTGTTGATAAAAATATTTTAAAAACTAAATTTACATCTCATTCTAGTCTTTTAATATTTAATGTTTGGTATGTACTAATTAAATATATTGTGCCAATTGCTATTGCACTTTTATTTTTAAATAAATTAGAAATAATTTAATAGTTAATAGAAAATAGGTTTAAAACCTATTTTCTAAAACTTCTTTTTGCATCTCTTTTTGTAGTTTTTTTAGATTTAGCACCTGTTTTCTTAACTTCAGACTCTTCGCCTCTAGGAGCTTGTTTCTTTTTATAATGACCTTTTTTTTCACTTAAACTTAGTTTCTTTTTCATAGCTTTTTGTCTAGGTTGTCTATCTTTTAAAGGAAAGTTCTCATGTACTTCTCTTTTTACATTTAGTCTTAGATTTCTTTCAATTTTAGAAAAATGGTTATAATCTTCAACTGTAAGCATTGAAATAACAGTTCCTTTACTTCCTGCACGGCCAGTTCTTCCAACTCTATGTGTAAAATCATCAGTACCCTCAGGTAAAGTATAATTTATAACTAAAGGTAAGTCTTTAATATCAAGTCCACGACCTGCTATATCAGTTGCTACTAAGACCTTAATCTTTTTACTTTTAAAGTCTTTAATTGCTTGTACTCTATTTTTATATTCAATATCACCATGAATAGCAGCTACTTTTATTCCTTGAGATCTAAAATATTCAAAGGCAGCATCAGCAGCATCTTTTTTATTCACAAAAACTAAAGCTTGTTCATGTTTTGTTGTTTTTAAAATATGGGCAACTAACTCTTTTTTCTTTTTAACATCAACTTTAAAAGCTTCATGTCTAATTGTATCAACTCTATCTCTTCTATCATGAATTTGAACTGTTACAGGATCTCTTAAATAATCTTTTGCAAGTTTTCTAATGTTTTGAGAAAC
>JBFHGG010000081.1:0-13042 GCA_041583235.1 Halarcobacter sp. | reverse complement strand
GGGAATCCTTTCAAGAAGGGTAATACTTTGTACTTTATTTTGATTATTAGTAATTTTATACTTCCAAATTCTTTCTGTTTTTAATTTATTAAGACTAAAGAAAGGCTTTTCTTTCATATCTTTTATTAACTCTTTTTTTACATCAACAAATCTATTTGTAGCAAAATAAATAGAACTTTTTTTATCTTTTTTTATCTCTTTTAAATTTGTTCTACCTATATATGTTCCATCTAAATACAATTTTGCATTAAAAATTCCATATAGTTTTTTACTTTTAAAATCAACTTTATAAAAAGCTTTTGAAAGAGAATATCCATCAATTTCAAGTGTATCATTGGCATGGTAATTGTCTTTTGCAAAAACTACTTCTTTTTTATTTCCACTTTCTAAATTTATATTAGATGCTTTAAAAAATGATTTTGTCGAATCTTCTACATAAGTAAAAGTTGGTCTAGTTTTTACATTAGATTTCATCATTCTTTTAATAGGAGCTACATCCATCATTACTTCAGCTTTATAAGCAACTTTATTTTCATAAATATCTAAATATTCTGGTCTAAAACTGCTTGGTTTTAATTGTTGTATATAATTATATGTATAAAGATTTATATCAATATTTTTAAAATCAACACCTGTTGATTGTATAATAAAAGATGAATTTTTAATACTAATATTTTTTTCTTTTGAATTATAAGATATTTCGTGAAATCCATTTCTTGAAATATTATAAATAGGGTATGAAATTAAAACTTCATTTGTATTTTTACAACTTACATCATAATTAAGTTTTGTAAATTTTGTATTTTTTCTTTTTTTAATGAGTTTGTTTAACTCATCAGAAAAATCTCTTAACTGCTTCTCAAATGAATATATATTATTATAATTATTCAAAATCTCTTTTTTTATAAAAAAAGATGTATTTTCTAAAGACATCAGATTTGTAATATTGTTTATAGAAGTTCTTTCAAGAAAAGCAATATTACTTTTTAAAGCTTTAATTTCATTTTGTTTTGAATTTATCTTATTTTGAATTTTTGTTATTTGTAAACTTAGTTCGTCATTTTCAAATTTTTGAAGCTTAATATCTATATTATTAACAATACAATTATCTTCTAAATTAAACTTTAGATCTTCTAAACGAAGTTCTCCTAACAAATCAACACTTTTATCATTTAAGTCTATTTTCTGATTTACAAAAGTTTTATTTGCAAATATATCAATACTTTTTACATCTACATTTGCAAAAAGAGCAGAAGTTATTGCCAAAAGCAAAACAACATTTTTAGCAATAAATTGCATTCCATTATATTTCATAATATTTATCTCCAGTTTTTATAATTTGTAAAGAAAGGATATTGCTCTTTGAACTCTTCTTTATCAAAAGAAAATTTATAAGAATCCACATAACCATTTAATAACTCATAAGCTTCTTGTAGTTCTTGAAACTTTTCATCACTTCCTTCAGGCATATCAGGATGATATTTCTTTGATAACTTCAAATACTTATCCCTTAAATCTTTTTTGCTTACTCTAATAAGTATTCCAAATAAATCAACTGCTTTTTCAAATTTTTCATAATCCATATATCTTCCTAAAATAATATTATTATTAATAATTGTATGTAATTTGTGTGTTAATGATATTTTATCAAAATTAATATATTATAAAATAAAAATTTAGGAATAAAAAATGATTCATACTTTATATTATGTATACGACCCAATGTGCTCTTGGTGTTATGCCTTTGCAAAAACCTTTGATAAGCTCATAAAAGAACTTCCTACAAATATAAAACCTGTTTATGTTGTAGGAGGCTTAGCTCCACATACCAACGAGACTATGCCGCAAAATATGAGAGAAAAACTCCAAGAGACATGGTATCAGATAGAAAATGTTGTAGGAACAAAATTTAATCATGATTTCTGGACAAAATGTACACCAAGACGTTCTACTTATTTATCCTGCCAAGCAACTATAGCTGCAAAAAATCAAGATATGGAAATACAAATGATTAAAGCAATACAAGAAGCTTATTATCAAAGAGCTATGAATCCTAGTGATGTTGATACAATAATATTATTAGCACAAGAATTAAAATTAGATATAAAAAAGTTTAAAGAGGATCTTTTTTCGAAAGAAACAATCAAAAACTTTAATGATAAAATGAATCTTAGAAGAAAACTTCACTTAAATAGTTTTCCTTCTTTAGCATTAAAATACAAAGAAAATATTTATTTAATTGATGTAAAATTTAATGAAGATAAAATGATATTAAAACAAATAGAAGAGATAGTGAAAAATATTGATTCTTAAGAAGTAAAAAAAGAAGGAAATAAAACTTTCCTTCTTTTCTTTTATTAATAATTTATTCTGCTATTACTTCATTAATGGATCAACTAATCCTATTGTATACATACCAATAAGACCTAAAATACCCGCTACTAAACAATAATAAATTGTAGGAATAACAGTTCTTCTTAAAGTTTCACCCTATTGGTCAAGTAATCCAACAGTAGCAGATGCTGCAACTACATTATGAATTGCAATCATATTACCAGCCGCTGCTCCAACTGCTTGAAGAGCTACCATAAATGCTGTTGAAATACCAAGTGCATCTGCAACTCCAAACTGGAACTGTGATAACATCATATTTGAAACAGTATTAGACCCAGCAATAAACGCTCCAAGAGCACCAACCATTGGAGCAAATAATGGATAAATATCACCAACTGAAGTTGCAACAAAATTTGCCATAGCAACAGGCATAGAATCAAACCCTGCCTCATTAATTCCTGAGTTAATTAAAATTCTAACTAATGGAATAGTAAATACAAGAACAAAACCAGCACCAAGCATTACTTTTGAAGATTCTGAAAACGCTTCTTTCATCTCTTTAAATTCCATTCTATGGAAGAAATAAGTAATAATTACAACAAATACTAAGATACCACCTGGTAAGTAAAGTGGTACAATAGAGTAACCTAATCCTTCACCTAAAATATCTTTAAATGGTATAACCCAAGATTTAACAAATGCTTTAGCTTCATCAGAAACTCTTGTTAATACAAGAATTGCAGCAACTAATACATATGGAATCCATGCTCTTGTTAAAGACATATCAACTTTTTGAGTCATTGCATCTAGTTTCATTTCAAATTTAGATACCCATTGAACAGGCCACTCTTCTCTTGGAGCAAAATCCCACGTATTTTTAGGAATTAAAAAACCTTTTTTTGCAGCCATTGTTACTATTGGAAGTCCAACTAATGCACCAATAAGTGATGGGAACTCAGCTCCTAAGAAAACACCTGTTAAAGCATAAGGAATAGTAAATGCTAAACCACCAAATATAGCAAATGGTAAGATTGATAAACCTTCAAGCCATGATTTATTTTTACCAAAGAATCTAGTCATCATCATAATCATAAATAAAGGAATCAATGTTCCTACAACTGCATGAACAATTGCTACTTCAGATGTAATTATTTGTAAATAAGTTTCCCAATTTGAACCAAGTGCTTGTAATGTTGCTCCAATTCCTTCAGAATCTAAACCTTTATTTACACCAATTAAAATTGGAGTTCCAACAGCACCAAATGATACAGGAGTTGATTGAATCATCATCCCAATCATAACTGCAGCCATAGCAGGGAATCCAATTGCTACCATAAGAGGTGCAGCAATTGCAGCTGGTGTTCCAAATCCTGAAGCTCCTTCAATGAATGAACCAAATAACCATGCTATAATAATTACTTGAACTCTTCTATCTGGACTTACATTATTAAAACCTTCTCTAATAACTTTAATCGCACCTGAATGCTTAAGCGTATTAAGCAATAAAATTGCACCAAAGATAATCCACAATACAGCCACTGTGATTAACAGACCTTGAATTGTTGAAGCTAATACTCTATTAAAAGTAACTTCCCACACATAAAGTGCAACTAATGATGTAACAATATATACAACTGGCATTGCTTTTTTAGCTGGCAATCTTAAACCAACTAATAAAATTGCTGCAACCAAGATTGGTAATGCTGCAAAAAAGGCTTGTGTACCTATTTCCATAATTTCTCCTTCTTTCGTTACTGCAATGATAAAAAAAAGAAATGAAAAAGGTATGATAAATCATCATATGTTCATTTTTTAAACAAAAAATTGACATATGTTATCTAAAATCTCACACAGATATCATATGCTCATAAAAACTACACAAAAACTACATTGTAAAAGCGTATTATTTAGATTATGATACTATAATGTCAAACTAACAAATTTAAGGTTTTATAAAATATGGGTAGAGAAATTTCATTTATTCTAAATAGTTTAATCAAATGGGGAATATTTTTTGGTATTCTTTATTTAATTTTTACTAATTTTGGAACATTTTTAATTATTATATTTACAATATTAGTTATTATTTATTATCTAATGTATCAGTTTAAAAAGAAAATCAAACAAAGGAACACAAGCGGATTTAAATTTTCTTTTAATGGTCAAGACTTTTCCCAAGCTGGGCATGGTAACTTCAATTTTAAAGATTTTGAAGAACAATTTAAACAAGGAAACTTCCAACATGGAGCTTCAAATTTTGGAGAGGTTTCAAAAGCAAAAGAGTTTTTTGGATTTACAAGTGATCCTACAAAAGATGAAATAAAAAGAAAATATAAAGAACTTGCTAGAAAATACCATCCCGATATAAATAACCATGGAGATGAATTAATGCAACAATTAAATCACTACAGAGAAGTTTTAATAAAGGCCTTCCCTAACTAAGGTAGACCTTTATGTTTTTACAAAAACTCAAAACCATATTTCTTAGTCTAACTATTTTAGCTTCAATTTTTCTTGTATATAATTGGTATAAAACTTATGAATTTAAAAATAATCCATTGGATGAAAAAATATTAGAAGAAATAAAAACAAAACATCTTGAACTTCAAAAACTTACATACCAAAAATTTGGAATATATAAAAAAATCCCTGTACTAATTTCAGATAAAATGCCTTCATCTTTATATGGAGCTGCAACTTTTTCTAAGACAAATGAAATAAAAATCTATTTAAATAAAAAAAGATTTAAAGAGAGTAAAGATTATATGTTAACTAATGTCTTACCTCATGAATATGCTCATGCATTAATGTTTGTAAAAAATGACTTTACAGATGAAAATGCTGGACACTCTTTAAAATGGCAAAAAATATGCCAATCATTAAATGGGTTAAAATGTGACAGATTTGTTAATCATAATGATATAATCATAGGTAAAACAAATTTCTTTTAATTATCTTTAATAGCATAAACTTATAATATAATTATACAAATAAACATTTTATTTAGTTAAAATCAATAAAAAAAAGGATTTATTATGTTTCAAAAAATTCTCTTAATATTTTTATTAACATTAAGTTCATCATTTGCAAAGGATAAGGTAATGAGTATTTATAATTTTGAAGTTAAAGATATAGATGGGAAAGAAGTCTCTTTAGAAAAATATAAAGGGAAAGTTCTTTTAATAGTAAATGTTGCAAGTAAATGTGGATTTACTTCTCAATATGAAGGTTTAGAAAAACTTTATAATAAATATAAAGAGAAGGGTTTTATGGTATTAGGTTTTCCTTCAAATCAATTTTCAAATCAAGAACCAGGTACAAATTCTGAAATAAAAGAGTTTTGTACTTTAACCTATGGAGTAGATTTTGATATGTTCGCAAAAGTTGACGTAAATGGTGAAAACGAAGCTCCTTTATATACTTTTTTAAAAAGTGAAGAGAGTGGAATTTTAGGCACAGAAAGTATCAAATGGAATTTTACAAAGTTCTTAGTTGATTCTAATGGACAAGTTATAGATAGATATGGTTCAATTACAAAACCAATGGAAATTGAGCCTGAAATAAAAAAACTTTTAGGTCTTTGAGTTTTTATCCTAAAATAAGGGTTAATTACTTTTGCTTTAAAAATTAAAACAAAGCTAATTGCCCTACTTCTTGTTTTTTTACTTTTTCAATACAAGTTTTTTCATCAAAAAGTACTCTATTCACATCACTTATAACTTCATACAAATCTAGTTTTGCATTAGGATAAATTTTAAAAAGTTTATTTAAATCTTTTAAACTTGAACTAGTAAGCCAAGTTTCATAATCTTTTTCTTCTAAAACAATAGGCATACGATGATGAATTTTAGCTAATTTTTCATTTGCATCACAGGTTATAAGGGCAACTGTAACTACTTTCATATTAAGTTCACAATCAAACCATTCATCCCAAATACCCGCAAGTGCTAAATAATCTCTTTTCATATCTTTTACAAAAAAAGGAGTTTTTTCTTTTTCTTCAACTTTCCACTCATAAAAACCATTTATAGGAATAATACAACGTCTATTTTTAAAAGAGTCTCTAAAAGTAATTTTTTCAAAAATAGATTCACTTCTTGCATTTATATTCATTGATTTTTTATCTTTAGCCCAAGAAGGTAAATATCCAAAATGAGTATAAAGATAATTTCCATTATTTAAAAGTGCAGGAATAGGAATTGTTGGAGCAATATTATATCTTGGATTTAAATCTTCAATCATATCGTTTTTTATAAAATCTTTTGCTTCTTCTTTAAAAGTTTTATCATCAAATATTGCTAATCTTCCAGGCAAGTATTTCCTTCTAAATTTTTCATATTTTAGCATGCTTTATTTAAGTTATAATAAACTTTTATTTTAACTTTAAAACATCTCTAAACATTTCTTTTATATTATTTCTTAAAAATATAATATTAATATCAATTTGTATACTATAGGCTTTTAAAAGGATAATTATGACAAACGCCCATTTATTAACTTCTGCACTCTATCTTATTGCTGTAGCAACTATTTTAGTCACTGTTTCTAAAAGATTAGGATTAGGTAGTATTTTAGGTTTATTACTTGCAGGAGTTATTGTAGGGCCTTATTCACCTGGTCCAATTTTAACAAAAGAAGTAGAATCAGTTAGACATATTACAGAATTTGGAGTGGTTTTACTTTTGTTTGTAATTGGTCTTGAAATGCAACCTAGAAAATTGTGGAGTATGAGAAAAGAGGTTTTTGGCTTAGGAAGTGCTCAAATTCTTGTTTCTGGTTTTTTCATATTTTTATACTCTATTTCTTATGCTAGTTCTTTACAAGTTGCACTTTTAATTGGCTTAACATTTGCTCTATCTTCAACTGCCTTTGTAATGCAGATATTACAAGAAAAAGGAGAATTTTATTCACCTATGGGAAAAAGCAGTTTTTCCATCCTTCTAATGCAGGATTTAGCCGTAGTTCCTTTATTAGCATTAGTTCCTATTTTAGCTGATAAAGGTGATTTAACAGATGGACATCCCCTTTGGCAGCAAATTTTAATAGCTATTGCTTTAATTCTTATTGTATTAGCTTTTGGGAAATATATTATTCCTAAACTTCTTGATTATCTAGCTTCTAATCAAAATAAAGAAGCCTTCTTTTTTTCTGTAATTTTATCTGTAGTTTTCGCAGCTTGGGCTATGGAATATGCTGGATTATCAATGGCTCTAGGAGCTTTTATTATGGGAATGATTTTATCTAGTTCTAAATATCACTATCAAATTCAAGCAAATGTAGAGCCTTATAAAGGTCTTCTAATGACTCTATTTTTTGTAGCAGTTGGAATGTCAATTGATTTAAATGCAATGATGAATGACCCTTTAATTTTGATTCAACATTTAGTAGCAATAATGGGTATAAAAATTCTAGTACTCTTTTTAATAATGTTATTTATGGGATATAATCGTTCAACTGCTATTTCTGTTTCTTTTTTATTAGCTCAAAGTGGTGAGTTTGGTTTTGTACTTTTTGGTGCAGCAAAAGCCCTAGGTGTTATTAGTGATGAAATGTTTGTAGCAGCAGTTACAATTATCTCTTTTAGTATGCTAATAACTCCACTTGTAGTAAATATAAGTGAAAAACTCTCTACTAAACTTGATAATACTCCAGTTGAAATAAAATCAGCATATATTCCACAAGAAGAATGGAATGGTGTATTTATTGTAGGATATGGTAGAGTTGGTAGATTAGTTGCCACTATGCTAGACCAAGCAGATGTACCTTTTGTTGCTTTTGATATTGATACAAAAAGAGTAGAAATTGGACAAAAAGAAGGACGAGCTGTTTATTATGGAGAATTAAGCAATCTTGAGTTTTTATCTAGTATTGGACTATCAAGGGCAAATGCTGTTATTGTAACTGTAGATAATCACCATACATCTTCAAAAATTGTTTCACATATTAGAAATATTTCACCAGGATTAAGAATTTTAGCTAGAACAAAAAATATGAAAACAAGGGACTCTTTATTAAATCATGGTGCATCTTGGGCAATGCCTGAAGCATCTGAAGGAAGTTTAAGACTTGGAGCAGAGACTTTATTAAGCCTTGGAAGAACAAGAGAAGATGTAATTGAACTTTTAACTTACTTTAGAAAAGATGATTATGAAACCATTAGAAAACTACATGAAGGTGTTGATAGTGATGATTAATTATAATAGAGTATGATTTAATATGCTTTTGGTATAATCCCAAAATGAATTTGGAAGAAAAACTACAACAATTACCTAATGAGGCAGGAGTTTATCAATACTTTGATAAAGAGGGTCATTTACTTTACATTGGAAAAGCAAAGGTTTTAAAAAACCGTGTAAAATCTTATTTTAAATTTACACCTAAACTTCTTCCTTCTGATAAACTAAGTGCTCGTATTTATAAAATGATTAGTCAGGTTGAATCATTAGAGTGGATTGTGGTTCCCAATGAACACGATGCTCTAATTTTAGAAAATTCATTAATTAAACAATTAAAACCAAAATATAATATTTTATTACGTGATGATAAAACGTACCCATATATTTATATAAATTTAAATGAAGATTTCCCAAGAATTGAGATAACAAGAAAAGTTCTAAAAGAGAAAAATATTAAATATTTTGGTCCTTATTCAACAGGCGCTAGGGATATGTTAGATTCAATCTATGAAATAGTTCCATTAGTTCAAAAAAAAGCTTGCATAAAAGGCAAAAAAGCTTGTTTATTTTATCAAATAAATAAGTGTCTAGCTCCATGTGAAGGCAAGATTTCAAAAGAAGACTATGCAAAGCTAGTTGAACAAGCATTAAGCTTTATCTATAATAAAAATAAACTAATTTCAAAATTAAACTCAAAAATGGAAGAGTATAGTGCAGATTTTAGATTTGAAGAGGCATTGAAACTAAGAGATAGAATAAAAGCAATTAAAAAATCTCAAATCCAAACGGGTATGGATTTAGCTACAAATGAGAACTTGGATTTATTTGCAATAAAAGCCATTAATAATAAAGCTGTTATTGTAAGAATGTTCTTTAGAGATGGAAAGTTAGCTTCAAGTAACCACAATTATATTAAACAAAATAAAGATGATATTAATATTGATATAAATGAAGCATACGCAAGAGCCATTATAAACTATTATGATAATGAAATTCCTTTACTTCCTAATGAAATATTAATTGCTGATGAGATTGAAGAAAAAGAAGAGATTCAATCATTTATAAAGGAAAAATTCAAAAAAAATATTTCTATAATAAATCCTAAAATTGGAAAGAAAAAAGATATTATTTCAATGGCACATAATAATTGTGATGAACTGCTAAGACTCTCAAATATAAATAGTGAAAACTCATTGTATGAGGATTTAAAACTTTTATTTAACCTTGAAAAAACTCCAAATAGATTTGAATGCTTTGATAACTCACATATGATGGGACAAGCTACAGTTGGAGGAATGATTACTTGGGAAGAAAAATTTATAAAAACAGATTTTAGACATTATAACTTAGAAGCAAAAGACGAATATGCTCAAATGAGAGAAACTTTAATGCGTAGAGTTGAAAGTTTTGAAAAGAATCCTGCTCCTGATATGTGGATAATTGATGGGGGAGAAACTTTATTAAAATTAGCAAGGGATATAAGGGATTCAGTGGGAGTTAATCTTGATCTTGTTGCAATTGCAAAAGAAAAACTTGATTTTAAAGCTCATAGAGCAAAAGGAAGTGCAAAAGATATTATTTTTTATGAAAGAGCTGGAGAAATTTTAAGACTTGAATTACTTCCTTCTGATAAAAGATTACAGTTTATTCAAAGATTAAGAGATGAAGCCCATAGATTTGCAATAACTTTCCATAAAAAACAAAAAAGAAAAGAAGATACTAAAATTTCACTTTTACAAATAAAAGGAATTGGAGAAGTAAAGGTAAAAAAACTACTTTTATATTTTGGTTCATTTGAAAATATTAAAAATGCAAAAATTGAAGAATTGAAAGATGTTCTAAACGAAAAAGATGCTATTCTTCTAATTAATTATTTCAAAAATTTAGAGGCTTAATTCTTTGGCAAAAATCATTTTAAATAAAAGTAACTATTTTCATAACCTGAAAACTATAGAAGAGCATATTGGTTCAAAAGAAAAAATTGCAGTTGTATTAAAAGACAATGCTTATGGACATGGACTTTTAGAGATTGCAAAACTTGCAAATGAATATGGAATTCAAAATGCAGTAGTTAGAACTATTCAAGAAGCGGAAGAAATAGAAACATTTTTCAATCAAATCTTAATTTTGGCTGATATCGATATTCACACTTATTCACATACTTTTCACATAGTGATTAACTCCCTAGAAGATATTCAAAGCTTACCCCAAAACACGAATGTTCACTTAAAAATTGATACAGGAATGCATAGAAATGGTATTTCACCAAAATTTATAGAAGAGGCTATTTATGGGATTTATAGGAGAAAATTGAATTTGTGTGGAGTTATGACACACTATAGAAGTGCAGATGAACTATCATGTGAATTCTTTTGGCAAAGGTCAGTTTTTAGGGATGCTAAAAAAGAAGTGAAAAGATTATGTGAAAAACTTTTTTTACCTATTCCCAAGTTTCATTCTGCTAATTCATCTGCTTTATTTAGATTTAAGAATTGCGATGAAGATTTAGTTAGAGTTGGAATTGCACAATATGGATATTTAACAACAAACACAATATTTTCAAATCCAAAATTAAAACCTGTAATGTCACTTTGGGCAGAAAAAATTGCAACAAGAGACTTGAAAAAAAATCAAAAAGTAGGATATGGAGGAGCATATTTAGCTAAAGAAGATATGAAAATCTCTACATACAATATTGGATATGGGGATGGCTTTTTAAGATTAAATGGAAAAGAAAAATATCTAACTATAAAGGGATACGAAGTTTTAGGTAAAGTGTCAATGGATAATATTTGTGTGAATAGTACAGATGATGAAATATGTATATTTGATGATGTAAGAGAACTTAGCAAAATACATGACACAATTGATTATGAAATAACAACTACTCTAAATCCAAATATACCAAAAGAAATACGATGAGTAAAAAAATCATTGCTTTAGCTTTTTTAATATCAAGTTTACAAGCAATGACATTTCAAGATGCCAAACAAATTGAAAAGAAATTTGGAGTTTTGAAGGCAATTAGCATGTACAAAACTCTAGCTAGTAAAAATGATAAGCAATCAATATTTCATTTAGCTATGATTTATTCAAAAAATAAACCTTTTAAAAGAAACCTTACAAAAACTCATGATTTATTACAAAAAGCTAGTAATCTAGATTATAACAAAGCTACATTTTATTTAGGAAAATTATACTTATCAAAAAAAAGTCCATATTATGATTTAATAAAAGCATATAACACCTTTTTAATTGCAGCAAATAAAAACTATGCTCCTGCACAAAATATGATTGCACAATTTTTAGTAAATGGAACTGTAGTTGATAAGGATTATAAAATGGCTGTTAACTATTTTGAAAGAGCAGCAAAACAGAACTATCTTGATGCCCAATGTAACCTTGCTTTTATGTATGCTAGTGGAAAAGGAGTTTTTCCTAACTTTGGAAGAGCAAATGCATTTGCTAAAAAAGGCGTAGCAGAAGGAAATAAAAAATGTATAAAAGTTTGGGAAGATTATAATTTAAAAAAATATCCAGAAGATAAAGCTTGGAAATTTAATTTCTATACAAAACCAGAATAAACTCTATTTTTCAAATATATCTTTTAATACAAACTCAATATTCTTACTTTTTAAATACTCTTGAGCCTTAAAAAAATATTCTTCTAAGATAATTTCAGACTCTGAAGACATAGATAAAACAGCTCTTCTCTTTCCTTCTATTAATTTTGGTAAAGAAGAAGCTTCAATTGTTGAAGGTAAAGCTTTCATAAACTCAATGATTTCATTTTCACCTGTAAAAAGAGTTATACTTTTTCTAAATCTTAAAATACTATTTTTTTCATAATACTTGTCTAATGCTTCAATTACCATAGCTTGATTCATAGAAGGAAAACCAGGAGTAAAGAAAAATCTATCTTCTAAATAAAATCCCGGCACATTATTTACAACATTTTTAAGAAGTTTTGCATTTATTGGTAATTTTGCCATTTCAATTCTAAAAGGATAAGCTTCATCACCAAATTGATTTAAGATTAACTCTTTTGCCTTTTCATGATATTCCATTTTAGAATCAGTAAAAATATTTGATGCAACTTCTCTTGTATAATCATCAGGAGTAGCACCTATTCCACCAAAACAAAACATCACAGAATTTTTATCACTTTTTATTAGTTTAAAAATCTCTTTCATAAGAGTTATATCATCTTCTATTACAAAAGAGGCTTTATGAGTCCAGCCACGTTTTAGAAGCTCTTTATTTAAAAAAGAAAAATGGGCATCCTTACGACGTCCATTTAAAAGTTCTGTGCCTATAATTACACTATAAAAATTCATTTAAACTCTTGATTGAATAAATTTATCCATTTCAGATACAATTTCTTCAATACTCGCTTCACCAGAGATTTGCTTTAAAAGGTTTTTCTTTTTGTAAAACTCTTGAATCTCATCTAAAGGATCTGTAAATAATTTCATTCTATTTAGAAATACTTTTTCATTATCATCTGCTCTAACAATCTTTGCATCTGCAGC
>JBFHGG010000080.1:0-13163 GCA_041583235.1 Halarcobacter sp. | reverse complement strand
TAAATCAGATGCCAAGAACTAACCTTTTATTCTATTATTATAAATTATTATTGTTTATTTATTATTTTCTAAATCACTAAGAATCTGTGCCTTAACTCGCATCATATCCTCTGTTGGATATTTATACTCAGCATCACCTCTTGTAACTTTTACAAAAAAATCTTTTGAAGATTTGTTATAACCAAATCTAACGTTATCTAAAATTACTTCATTAACTTCAGTATCTTGGACACTTCCAGAAGCTTCTTTATATTTATCGTCTTGAACAACTTTTTGATTGTTATCAACTTCGCTTACTGCTTTTATTTTTTCAACATGATTTATTTGAGCATTATCTATATCTGCAACTCTTCCTATTTCCATAAGATCTCCTTTTAAAGTATAGATTTTGGTATATTATATCAAAAAAAGATTAAATTAGATTGTTATTTAAAAAAAAAAGATTAAATGTATAATTAGATTATAATGACTCTAAAAGTTCATCGAAGTTAATTAATTTGAAATCAATTAAAGAGTCTAAATAAGCTTCTTTAAAATATTGACTTGCACTTGAAAATTTCAATTCTTGCACTAATTGAACTCCTGTTAGAAAATCTGCTCCAGAGTCATTTAAAATAGCTTTTATTAGAGATATTTGGATTGAAGCCTCATTATATTTCCCAGCTTCTAATAAAGCTGCAACCATTAAAAACATTGTGTATTTATCTTCAAGAAGATAATCTTTTTGCAACTTTTCTATTATTTTTATGCTTTCACTAGGATTATTATTATATAACTCTCTTAGAGCTTTAGTTTTTAAATAAGTGGGGCTTTGTTTTCCATTTAAGTTTAAGTCTGCATTATAAAAAAGTCCAATTCCTTTTAATAAATCAATATAATACTCAGTAATTATAAAAGGACCTTCTAAAAAATTATTATTAATTTTTAAAGGAATATTATCTTGTAATCTTGCAAAATAATTATAATCATTTTCACCTTCTCTTCTAATAGTAAATTTCATTAAATAAACAAGAGGATCTTTATAATGATCTACAAATAAAGCATGATTTAAATCAATCTTGTTTTTTTCTAATTTTACTAAATAATCTAAAGCCTTGTAAAAAATAGTTTTTTCATAATTTAAGGGATCAAAAGATAATTCAAAACTGTCATTTATAAATAGTTTATATAATAATTGTCCAAAATATTTATACATGCCCTCTTTGGACTTGATATTTTGTTCAATATATTCAAAATCTTTTATATTTTTTCCAATTTTATCTGCACTTATAAGCGTCATTACTGCATAAAGTTTATTTCCGGGGTTTAATTTATATGCTTTTGAAAAATATGCGTAAGCATTATGAAAGTCATTTATTTGAGCATAACAAAGAGCCAAATTATAATAAATATATGAATTAGAGTCTTCTTGTATAAAGGATTTTAGTTTATTAACTCTAATTATTGGATCTTCTTGAATTATATCAATAAAGCGAGAATTGTAAGCAACCATATCTTCAAGACTTTTTACATTTTGCTTATCCTTAAATATAAAACCTTTTGAATTATCATATAAAATTTCTTCATTATCTGAAAAAATAAAAGGAGAAAAATAAAACATGAAATCTTTTTTTCTATCACTAGTAAAATTTGTAATAAACTCTAAATATTGTTTTGCAGTATATTTATTTTTATTAAAAAATATTTCAAGAGGATAATCTAAATTCGCTCTAAAACTCTCTTTTCTTTGATTAACTTCATCTAAGTGATCTGTTAATTTCTCTAGTTCATTAGATTTTAAATCTCTATAAATCATAAGCCAATAAATTAGATCAATTTTTTCTTGATTAAAAGTTTCATTTTTTGCTTTTTCTAAAAATCTCTCAGCATTTGTATAATCTTTTATTTTTATATAAAGCATAGCTTTTTTTAACTCCACAGGGAAATCCATAGAGTTTATAATTTTTAATGCTTTTTCATAATCTTTTAATATTATATAAGTATCTGTAATCATTCTTTTAGAGTGTTCACTTAAATCTTTATATTTTTTTGTAATATCAATAATTGTTTCTAGATATTTTTTATCTTTCTTAATTTGATAAAGATAATAACAAGCAGAAATATATTCATAGGTATTAGAAAAGGCAAGTTCTTTATAGTCATAAATATTATTTAAATATAAAAGAGCATTCTCCTTTTGGTCTAATTTATAATAGGCTATTCCTATATTTAAAAGAGATGGTATTTTAAGTATTTTAGATGTCTCTTTTAATAGCTTTATTGCTTTTATATATTCGTTTTTCTCTAAATGTAAAATAGCTTTATTAAACTCAACTTGTAATCTAAATTTTTCTTGTTTTTCTTTTAATTTATCATATTTAAACAATATCTCCGGTTGAGAATCAATATTATCATTTTTCGCAAATAAAGAAATTGAAAAAAAGAGCAAAATAAAATTTAATAAAACTTTTTTCAAAACTATCTTAGACCATTGTATTAACTTGAGCATAAAGTTCTTCTGTTCTTTTTTCTAAAGTTTCAATATTATGCTTTAATTCTGTATTTTCAAGTCTTAATTTTTGTAAATCATCTCTTGCAACTTGAAGACTTCCTTGATTATTTTTAAGTGTACCTGTACTAATTTTTACTTGTTGCTCATATTTATTAATTATAGATTGAAGTTTTTTATTCTCATCTTCAACAATATTTTTTTCTTCATTCACTTTTCTATATAAAGATTTATATACATTAGTGCTTGAAAAGAAATATAAAAGTAAAATCCCAATAATTGTAATTAATAAAAAGTTATCCAATTTTTCCCTCTAGTTTTAAAATAAGAAGGGCATTTTAAAATGTCCTCTTATTTTAAATATTATTATCGTTTTAAGTTAATTAATGTGTTAAGTAACTCATCTGATGTAGTAATTGATTTTGCATTAGCTTCAAAGGCTCTTTGAAATACCATTAAATTAACTAAACTCTCAGATAAATCAGCTGTAGAAAGTTCAAGTGTTTGCCCCTCTATAGATGCTGCTTTATCATTATTTAAATTATAAATTGGCTCTCCTGATTCATTAGTTTTAGAAAGTAAGTTATCACCTGCTGCCTCAAGTCCAATGTTATTATTAAATAAAGCAATGGCTACTTGACCAATTGCAAAATCTGCTCCATCTTGAGTCATAGTTATTAAGCCTGAGCTATCAACTGAAAACTCTCCAAAGGCTGAATCTGAAATACCTAAAGTATCAAGTCTTAACTGAAGTGAATCTTTAGATGCAGTTTGATTAATTGTATTTACTATCTCAATAAATTCAGCACCAGCCCCTGCTCTACCACTTACATCATTATTTTTTTCAAGGGGATTTGTTCCTTCTTTTAATGTTGTACTAAAATCAACTTCATAATTAGAATCTTTTGTTCTAATTACTAAGTTTCCATTTATATTAACAGCTTCCAAATAATCAGTTAAAGCAGGAGTTAATGCTACATTTGATGCATCTTCCCCAGCATTGAAACCAGTAATAAATTCATCAACTGTTGAAGCAGTAATTGTTACTGGAGTCCCAGATAAAATTGTATTCCCATCATTAGGAATTGGTATAGTTCCCCCTACTTCTTTATCAAAAATTTGAAATTCTAAGGTATAAGTTTTACTTGTACCATCAATATTTAAATCTGATTCTTTATAAACATCTTGTTGTTTACCTGTAATTAACTGTGCTAAGGCATCTCTTGAAGTCTCTAAGGCTCCAGTTCCGCTTCCAGCACTTGCTGTTGTACTTGTTTGAAAAGAGCCTTGAACAGTTGTATTTCCTGATATCTCTCCAACTTCTGAAATTACAAACTCTTCACCTGGAATTAGTGATTTAATTTGAAGAATACCCTTATATATATCTGCATTAGAAGTAGATAAGGCAAAAGCATCACCTGATTCTAATACATCATTTACACCACCTGTTTCACTGGCCGTATAAGCAACAATACCTTGTATTTCAGATATTTTATCAGCTAATGCTTTATATGTAGCAACCCTACTTGCGGCTACATCATATTCTGCAATTTGTGCTTCTGTTAAAGTTGAAACACCTGCAGAAGGATCTGCATATCCTTCTGGACTTGCCAAAGATTGATCATAAGTATAAATGTCAGCAGCAAAATCATCATCAGCTGTTGTTGAAATATAATTTTGTGATATTTTATTACCATCTACATATACATAGATTTGATCACCTTCCTTGCCAATAATTGAATCAGCACCTGTTTTAAAATTCACTTCTGTCATTTGTGCTATTGAAGAAGCAGAAGTACCATCAGGTGTTTCTTTTAATTTTTGTAGCCAATTAGTATAATCAGTAATTGCAGCTTCTACATCTGAAATTTTTGCAGATTTAGTTTTTAATCCAGCTCCTGAAAATACAGATTCAGCATCTGACATTGCTGAACTAGAGTAATCAGTTGCTTTGGCTGTAATTGTTTCTACATAATTAGAATGTTCAATTACTTTTGATGTTAAAAGTTTTGTGTAATCATTTGTAAATGTACTTACATTTGGATTTGTTGATGTAACATCATTATCTTCATCAATAGCAGTCATAGTCCAACCTTGAACTTCATTTCCTGCTGCATCTTGAAGTGTACCATTATCTCCCATCCTGAAATTTCCGGCCCTTGTATAATAGTTTTCAGATGTCCCACTAGCACTCTTGTCAGAAACAGTAAAAAAACCATCTCCGCTTAATGCCATGTCATAAGAAACTCCTGTAAGTTTTAGGTTACCTTGAGTATATAATTTCTCAGCATCTAAGATTTTTGAACCTTTACCGATTCTATCTTGATACATTTGATCCGCAAAAGAAATTCTAGAAGATTTAAAACCTACTGTATTTACATTTGCAATATTATTTGACTCGTTGTCTAAAGCTGATTGTTGCGACGCTAATCCTGAGATTCCTGTCCATAATGCTCCGATCATGACTTATCCTTTTAAATACATTTTTAAACATTTACATGTTCAAATATTAATACTTTTAAAAGTACTAATATTTGAGCACTTACAGTTAAAACTATTTTTTTAACTGTATTGCTGTTTGAAGAAACTCATCAGAAGTTGTAATTGATTTTGAACTAGCCTCAAAAGCTCTTTGATAAACCATTAAATCAACTAAATCATCACTTAAATTTGTATTACTAAGCTCAACTGCACCACCTGTTAAAGTATTAATAGAACCTGCATTTTTAGCATCACCTGTTTGTGCACCAATAGAATAAAGATTACTTCCTTGTGGAACTAAAGAGTCAGGGTTAGGAAAGTATGCTGTTTCTAATCTTCCAATTAAAAATTTATTCTCTCCATCTTGCGCATAAATTGCTCCGTTTTCAATAGATAAAGAACCAAAAACATTTTCTGAAATATTTAAACCATCAAGTTTTAATTGTAATTCACCTAAATTAGTTAAATCTGCATTTGAATCTGGAATTGTATTTGTCATTTCAAGAAACTTTGCATCTGCATTTTCTAAGGCTGTTTTTAATGCATCTCTTGAACTATTAACCATAGCTATTCCTGAACCTAAAACGGGAGCTGTACTTTCAACTACACTATAAGAATTATCATTTATAGCCGGAGAATAAATATTAATACTATTTCCAGGAACTAAGTTTGTAATTGTTAATAAACCATTAGTATCAACACTTGCACTAATACCTTTTATATTAGAAACTTTATCAGCAAATTCATTCATAGTAGTTTGCTGATCTGTATCAAAATATTGTCTTACTAAATCACTACCAACATAAGTCTCTATAAAAGTTCCATCATCTTGTATTTTTGTTGCGAAATCAGCAAAATTTACTTGACTAACTTGTGAAGTTGAAGCAGTGCCTGGAACTAAAGGATTAGAAGAATAGAGTCCAAGCTTTTCATTATAATCAGTAATTAAAACTTCAATATCGGCGATTTTTCCACCTGATGTTTTATAATCACTTCCTGAAACTCCACTATCTACTGCACTTAAAACATAATTTGTTGATTTTGCATTTATTGTTTGATCAAAGGTATTAGCATTTATTGTTTGAGAACCTATAGTTTTCGTATAATTATCATTATATTGTGTTGTTGTATCACTTGTAACAAGACTTGAAATATTAGTTTGACTTCCAAATATTTTATTATTATTCATGGATTCTAATGTTCCATCTGTTCCCATTTTAAAGTTACCAGCTCTTGTGTAATAAGTTTCATCATTTACTACATCTTGAACAATAAAAAATCCATCACCTTCAATAGCTACATCTAGTGAATTATTTGTAATTTTTAGACTTCCTTGTTCAAAGTTTTTTTCAACAGCTTGAACAGCAACACCTTTTCCATATTTAGATTGATACATCATATCTTCAAAACTTATAACATCAGACTTATGTCCAATTGTATTTGAATTTGTAACATTATTTGATTGAGTACTTAATGCTTTTTCAAAAGTATTTAATCCTGAAACTCCATTCCATAATCCACTAATCATAATTATATCCTAAAATATTTTTGTAATATTACTAAAAGCTATACTAACTAATTGATCTGAATATACCGGTAAAACAGAACCATTTACACTATAAGAAGAGTCTGAAACTTCTTCATAATTTTCATCTAATATAACAGGTTTTCCATCTTTAACTATAACATTACCAACATCCTCTAAAGCAACTTTATATCCTGTTTTATTCCCATTTGCATCTAGTATTTCACCATTTAGATCGTAAGTAATAGAGTTTCCATCTGCATCTTGAACTTGATCTTCAATATACAAAATTTGCTGAGCTTTTACATTTACTTGTCCATCAACATTTTCAACTGATCTTACAGTATATGCTTTATTTACTCCATTATCTCCAATATTACCATCTTCAATATTTTTTCCAATAACTGCTGCTGCATTTGAAAGTGCAGATTGAGAAAAAGTTTCTGCTAAAGCTTCCATTGTTTCAATTGTTTTAAGATTTGTATTCATTGAAGACATTTGCATTTGAGTATCGAGCATTCTTTGCGAATCCATGGGTGAAGTTGGATCTTGCATTTTTAACTCTTCAATCATAAGTGTTAAAAAATCTTCATTTGTTAATTGATCATTACTTACTGCTGTAGTATAAGAACTTCCATCAATTCCTGTGCTTGAACTAACTGTTACATTATCAACTGCCATATTAAACTCCTATCTTATGTTTTCTTCAAAGAAATATCTAACAACATTATCTGAATCCATCGCTTCTTGAACTCTAACTGCTAGTTTTTCATCAATAACTATTATATCACCTGTTCCTATGATTCTTTTGTTAACATAAATATCACCACCTGAACCTGCAGATTTATCTAAGGATAAGATATCACCTATGCTTAAATCTAAAAATTCTTTAATGGTAATACTTGCATTGCCTAACATTACGTCAACAACAATTTGCGTATCAACTAATAAATCATAATCTCTTTCTGTAATTTCCATAACAATACTTTTTCATAAATTTAATTATTGTACCATAAAATTAGTTATTTTTTATTTTTTATAAAAATTAGTTTTAAGAAGAAAAGATATTAAAGAGTATTTTTAAAGTACTGAATCTAAGGATTCTAACATTGAATTTACTTTAGCTTCAATATTTCCATCAAAATTCCCTAAATCACTTGCAATAACTACACCGCCCATAGTAACGTTAGAATCTTCTACTAATTCGATAAAATTTTCTAAATTTAAATCATTTCTAAGTATCTCATAATCTTTTGGATTTAAATGAATTTTTATTTTAGTAGCAGTTTTAATTTTATGAAGTAAATGAGAAATAGTCTCTTTGGCAATTAAAGCAGAATTTTCTCCAACTTCAATTGAGATAATTTTTTGAGCAATAGAGATAGAAGTTTTTAAAAGTTTAGTTTCCATTTGAAAAGTTGCTTGCTCGAAAAAATTTGCATAATGTTTTAAATCTTTTATTGCTTGAACAACTTGCTTATCTATATCACGGCCATTAACTCCATTATTTTCTAAAAGAGAAATTTTCTGATCTATTTGACTTATTTTTGTAGTTAATGCTCTTATTTCATTTAACATGGGATCTACATTTCCATTAATCTCTTTATTATTTAATACCATTTGCGAGTTGCTTGTTTCTGCGTGGGAATTATTAATAAAAGTGCCTAATTGATAGTTTTGAACATTATCATCTTTACTTAAAATCTTTGCACTTGAGTAAACATTATTTTTATCCATTATTCATCCATATCTCTATCAATTACACCCTCTTCTATCATTTTTTGGGCTACATCTAACATTTTTCTTTGAGCTGCTTCTATATCTTTAATTTTTACTTTTGTAAGCATTTCAAACTCTTCTTTAAATCTGTCACTTGCTCTTGAAGACATTGAACTTGTGATTTTTAACATATCATCATCAGTTGCATTTTTCATAGCAACTGCTACATCACCTGTATCAACATTTTGTAAAATCTTCATTATATATTCGCCATCTAAATTTAATAAATCTTCAAATACAAACATATTCTCTTTAATCTTTGTTGCTAAAGAAGTATCCACACCATTTATATTTTTTAGAATATCTTGAGATTTTGGTCCTAGTCTATTTAACATATCTGCAACTACTTTTACTCCACCTACATCTACAATTGAAGAAAGAAGAGATTCAAGTTTTTTCTCTAAAATAACAGAAATTGTTCTTACTACATCAGGTGAAACATCCTTAATTGTTGCCATTTGCATTGTAACTTTTACTTTTATATCTTCTTCAAGTTGCATTAAAACATCTGCTGCTTTTGAAGCTTCCATATGCGATAAAATCACTGCAATTGTTTGAGGAGATTCATCTTTAATAAAATCTGATAATTGCTTTGGATTAATAGCATCTAAATATGCAAAAGATTGAGAAGCTAATTTCATTCTAGATAGTTTAGCTAAAACTTCATCTGCTTCACCCTTACCAAGAGATTTATATAAAATCTCCCTTGCATAATCATATCCCCCTGAACTAATAAAACCTTTTGATCTTGTAAAAAGATGAAACTCCTCTAAAATTGCTAAAGATGTATCTTTATCAATAGAATTGATCATTGTTACATGAGTTGATATATCCTCAACAATATTTTTAGGTAAATGTTGAAAAATTTTTACTGTTGACTCTTCGCCAATAAGAACACAAAAATGTGCAACCTTATCTAGCATCGACATCCCTTTTAATACTTCATTAGTATCTGACATAATTTACCTCTATTTAAATTTTCCACTACCTTCAGTTAATAACAATTCAATCATTTTTGCTATTTCATCAGGTTTTTCACTTATCTCTTTATCAATATTTTCTATTAATACTTCATATTTAGCAGCATTTTCTTCATCTAAACCTTCAATATTATTCATTATTTGACTTTTTACTTTTGCTTTTAATCTACCTTGAGCACTAGATTTATCAAATTCATTTTCATAATCTGTTAAATAATCATCCATTAGACCATCATCAATTACATTACCTTTTTCATCAACTTTTTTACTTTTTGTTGCTTGATCACCTAATATTACAACTTCATGATTAACAATAAATTTTTTATAAAAAACAAAAAGTAAAATAGCAGCAATTAAATATTGAAAATATTCACTAAAATCTCTTAAAATAGATTGAACCATTGCCAAAGTATCAACTGAACCTACATCTTGGTTTTCTGAACTAAGAGTAGCATTAACATCACCATTTGTACCTGAAGAAGCCATAGGTTTTAATCCAATAAATTTAAAATCTTTTACTGTAATTTTATCGCCTCTTTGCTCTTCATAACCCACTGTATCTTGAACAATTGATTCTATTGAACTTAAAAATTCATCTTTGTTTTCAACATCTTGTAATACTGAAGAATCAAAAGTTACTGCTGCACTAACTCTTTTTATTTGAGAATAATTATTACTTTTTTCATCAATAACTTTTTTAGAAATCTCATAATTTGTTATATTTTTTGCACTTTCACTATTTGATTGAAGAGCATTATTTCCATTTTCTGCATCTGGTTCTTCAATATTATTATCAACTCCTGCTGTTCCTCCAGTACCTTGAGCACCACCTGTTGAACTAGAGGTATTTTCTGTTGTTTGTTGACTTCTTATTGTTCCCTCAGGTTCATATATCTCTTCTTGAACATGTCTTTTTTTGAATTCTAAATCTAAATTTACTCTTGCAACAACTCTTTGAATTCCTACAAAAGGTTCTAATAATGCAACAATTTTTCTTTCAAGATCTTCTTCTAATTTTTGTCTATATTTATTTTGTGCTAATGATTTTTGATTATCCATATCATCTGAAGACATTTGAAGTAAAGCACCATCTTGGTCTATTAATTTAATATTTTCATCTTTTAAATCTGAAACGGCAGAAGCAATGAAATTTTTAATTCCATCAATTTGTTGTTGCGTTAAAAAAACACCAGGTTTTAAAGATATAACGGCTGAAGCTGTTGGTTCAGTTTTTCTTTCTGTAAATATTGTTTCTTTTGGAATAGCAATTTTTACACTAGCTCTTAAAACACCAGATAAAGACTCTAAAGATCTTGAAAGTTCTCCCTCTAATGCTCTTAAATATTTTACTTTATTTTCAAAATTTGTTGTACCTAAAGAAGATTTTTCAAATATTTCCCATCCAACATGATTACTTGTAGCAGCTTCACTTGTAACCAATTTAATTTTCGCAATATTTATAAAATCTTTTGAAGTTTTTAATGTAAGATTATCTCCACTTCCTATTACTGAAAATTCAATTCCTGAAGCTTCTAATTCATTTGAAGCTAGCATAACTTGATTTTTTGTTAAATTTGAAGCAATTGTATAATTTAATTTTTTATCTTGAGCTTTTATATTTGAATAAACTAATAAGCCAATCAAAAGTACAAATAAAATAGAAAACCCTCCTATAATTACAGCTCTTTGCGCAGCATTTAGATTATTAATAAACTTTAAGAGTTGATCCATATAATAAATATCCTATTAATTTTTTTGTGATGATTCAATAACTGATCTAAATAGTGTTGAATCTTTTTTTATAGATGATTGTAATGCATCAAAAATTACTTTATTTTTTGACATTTCACTCATTTGTGTGTCTAAATTTACATTGTTACCATCATTTTGTTCTTCTAATCCTTTTACTTGGATAAGATTAGCTTCATTCATTTTTGGAGTATCAAAGGATGCTGTTAAATGTTTTGAATTAGTTGTATACATTTTTAAATCTTTACTGTCATCAACTTTTTTTAATTCATCTTCAAAAACTAATTCTTTTGTTTTATAATTTGGCGTATTGATATTAGCAATATTACTAGAAATAACATTTTGTCTATCACTTCTAAAGCTCAATTGATTAAATAATAAATCTGTTACACTACTAGCTTTCATTAGTTTGTATTATTCCCGATTTTATCTATTAATTTTCCATTTAATTCATCAATTGTTTTTAAAGCTTTTTGAGATTGTTCAAATCTTCTGTGAGCATCAATTAAACCAACCATAGATGTTACTGGATTTACATTTGATCTTTCAATTGCACCTTGAAGCATTTGTCCATCATTTATATCAAAAGTTTCTACTATAGCATCTTCTTTCGCTTTAAAATTATTATCTTTATACTTTTCTAAATCTTTATAATCAATTTTTACTACTGAAATTTGATTAGTAAAATCATCTTCTACCGCAATTGCTTCATTGTCATTATTTAAAATATATTGTGCATTAGAATCTACTAAAAAGCCATCTAAATTTTTAAATGCCCCGTCTCTTGTAAAAACTATTTCACCACTTTTATCTTGAACTTTAAAAAATGTATCTGCATCACTTAAAGCGAAATCAAGAGTGTTTCCTGTGGGCATTATTGGCCCCATTTCACTATTTATAAACTTTGAGTCCATTTTGGGAATAGTATTTGTAACTTCATTTATTTTTGTTGGAGTAAAACCCTCTTCTTTTGCTTTTTGTAAGTAATAATTAAAAGAACCTTCAGTCGTACCCTCTTGCTTAAAACCATTTGTATTTGAATTAGCTAAATTATTAGATATCATATCAAGTCTATTGACTTGATTAATCATTGCTGCAGCTAATGGATAAGTACCTTGATTCATATTACTCCTTTATTTTATTTATTAAATTCAGCAATTAAAGACTCTAAGTCCTCATCACCTAATAAATCTCCAGTGTTATCACCATGTATATGATTAGCTACATTAACTTCTTGCCTATTTCCTTCATCTTCAAAAAGGTTATTTAAATAAGAAGATAGTTTTCTAATTACAGACATTACTCTTTCGATTTTTTGTCTATTTATATCATGGTATTGCATTAATTCCATAGCTTGAAAGATTTCTGTATTTCCATCATTAAGTTTTTCATTAACATCATTCATATGTTTTGACATTTGCAATGCTTCTGTTAAATTTTCTTGAAACACATCAATATTAGGAAACTTTTGACTTAAGGAACTAAGCATTGCAACTTGTTTTTCATTAAAAGTTGTTAATGCTTTCACATCATTTTGTATTGCATTATTATAATCTAATATATTACTTAGAACATCAAATATTCTAGTTGCTTTTTCTTCAGAATCACTTGCAACTTCACTTAATTGGTTTACAACTTTTGTATCATTTCCTACAGGTAAAGGGAAAAGTCCATTATTAATTTTATCATCAATATCATCTTCCTTTTGTATATTAACTGCAGGTTCATCAATATCTTCTTTCTCTTCGACAGTACTTGAAGTAGTCGAGGTTAACTCTTCAAAAGCACTTATGTCATTTTTTTCAATATTTTCTGCATCACTATTTGTATTATCTAGTTTAGAAATATTTTCTGGTTTTAAAATATCTTCAGGAATTTCAATATCATCTACTACAGGTTCACTGTTTTCTAACTCTTTTAATATATCATCAATATTTGTTTCATCATCTGAAGAGTTAATATCTTCTGTATTTTCTAAACTACTTAATAAATCATCTACTGATTCTTCAGTACTAGAAGATTCACTACTAGATGCGATTTCTTCTGTTTGAGATATTAATTTATTAATATCATCTTCTGACATATTTCCTTCAGGTATAGTTTCATCAGTGTTTACTTCTACTGTAGGTTCACTGTCATCAATATCTAAACCATTCATAAG
>JBFHGG010000079.1:0-13177 GCA_041583235.1 Halarcobacter sp. | reverse complement strand
GTTAATTGTGCTAGTATATTTATCCAGAAAGGAAAAAAACTTGTTTATTATTAACCTTTGTGAGAGCTATGAGTTTTAATGAACTCGTTCTTATTTTAACTAATTGAACGATAAATGTATTATACGAAGGAAAAATATGAAAGAAATTATATCAACAACAAAGGCTCCAGGTGCAATTGGACCTTACAATCAAGCAACTGCATTAGCAAATTTAGTATTTACATCAGGACAAATAGCATTAGATGCAAAAACTATGGAAATCGTTGAAGGTGATGTTCAGGCTCAAACAAGAGTAGTAATGAATAATCTTCAAGCTGTTTTAGAAGAAGCTGGGTCTTCATATGAAAATGTATTAAAAACAACTTGTTATTTATCTGATATGGATAATTTTGTGGCTTTTAATGAAATTTATGCAGAATATTTTAAAGCAGAAACAGCACCTGCTCGAGCAACTGTTGCAGTTAAAACTTTACCTAAAAATGTTTTAGTAGAAGTTGATGCAATCGCTTATAAAAACTAGAGTTTAACTCTAGTTTTTATAACTCCTTAGTCCATTCTTCAAAACTTGCATCACTGGGCATTCTCCAATCAGCTCTTGGACTTAGAGAAATTGTTCCAACCTTAACTCCATCAGGCATAGCATTTCTTTTAAATTGTTGGGTGAAAAATCTTTTTATAAAAATTTTTAACCATTTTTTAATTTCATCTTTTGAGTACTCTTCAAAAGTATTTTGAGCTAAAAATAGTATTTTTTCTGGTTTTGCACCATATCTTATAAAATGATAAAGAAAAAAATCGTGAAGTTCATAAGGTCCTATTATACTCTGCGTCTCTTGCGATATTTTATCACTATTAGGAGGTAGAAGCTCTGGTGAAATTGGTGTGTTTAAAATATCTATTAAAACATCTTTTATATCCTCATTATAGGTAAAGTATTCTACAAGGTATGAAATTAAAGTTTTTGGAATACCACTATTTAAAGAGTACATACTCATATGATCACCATTGTATGTACACCAACCAAGAGCAATTTCACTTAAATCTCCTGTTCCTATTACTATTGCGCCTTCCTTGTTTGCTAAATTCATTAGTATTGATGTTCTTGCTCTTGCTTGAACATTTTCATATGTTACATCATGAATCTCTTTATCATGTCCTATTGCTTCAAACTCTTTTAAAGAGATATCACTAATTGGTATTTCTCTTATAGTTGTACCTAATGCCTCACAAAGTTTTATTGCATTTGATTTAGTTCTACTTGTGGTTCCAAAGCCTGGCATAGTTATAGTAATAATACCTTTTACATCATAATTAAGAATCAAAAAAGCTTTATAAGTTGCTAAAAGAGCAAGTGTTGAATCTAAACCTCCAGAAATTCCAATAACAACTTTGTTACATTTTATATGTCTTAATCTTTTTATTAAACCATGGGCTTGAATATTTGTAATCTCTTCACATACATCTTTTTTAATTTTTTCATCAGATGGAACGAAGGGATGTTTATCTATGTATCTATTAAGCTTTGATATACTTGGTGTTTTATCTATTTTAATAGTTCTCACTTCTGTTGGTATACTATCTCCAAAATATGATTCATGATTTCTTAGCCATATTAACTTTTCTAAATCTACATCTGCTCTAATTGTTTGATTATCTAGTGAAAACCTTTCACTTTTTGCTAACACTGAACCATACTCACATATTAATGCATCTCCTCCAAATATTGTATCTGAACTTGATTCACCAACTCCAGAAGAACTATAAATATATGCACAAACTAATCTTGCACTTTGTGTTTTTACTAACTCTTTTCTATATGAGGATTTTCCAACTAATTCATTACTAGCTGAAAGATTAAAAATCATATTTGCACCATTTATTGCCATTTGATTACTAGGAGGTAATATTGACCATAAATCTTCACAAACCTCTATTCCAAATGTCATATCATTTTCATCAGAAAATAAAAGATCAACTCCAAAAGGAATCTCTTGTTCAAATATTTTTAGTGTTTTTGATTTTATTCTAATACCTGATTGAAAATATCTTTTTTCGTAGAATTCATTTTTATTAGGAAGATAACTTTTTGGAACTACTCCTAATATTTTTCCCTTATGTATTACTGCTGCACAATTAAAAAGTCTATGTTCAAAAGAGACAACAATTCCAAGAATAGTAATAGCAGATATCTCTTTACTTTTCTCTAATAGTTTTTTTAATGCTTTATTTTGAGAATCTAATAAATTTTGATTTAAAAAAAGATCGCCTGCAGTGTATCCTGTAATACAAAGTTCTGGAAAAAGTACAATTGAACTCTCATTTTTATCTTCTTGTTTTAAAATATTGATAATCTCTTCAATATTTTTATTAGGATTTGCAATTTCTACTTTTGGAACACTTGCAGCAATTCTATAAAAACCATACATATTTGATTTTCCTTTTATCTTAAAATTCTCATAAAGTTTATAATCTTTATTGTTTTAATTAACTTAATATGTTTATACCTACTATTTTAAACTAAGTCCTACTCTTTGTTTTTCTAAATCAATACTTACAACTTTTACTTTTTCTAAATTTTGATTAATACTTAATATTTCACTAGGATGAGAAATTCTTTTTTCTGATATTTGTGAAATATGAAGAAGGGCATCATTTTTAAGACCAATATCAACAAAAGCTCCAAAATCTGTAATATTTCTTACAATTCCACTTAAAATATAACCCTCTTTTAACTCTTCTAATTTTGTTATATCTGATGAAAATTTAATTTGATTAAATTCATTTCTTACATCATAACCTGGTTTTTTTAACTCTTGAATTATATCCTTTAATTTTAATGGGCTTGTATTTAATTCTCTAGCTATTTGTTCTATTTGATTATTTTGGATATCTCCTATTTTATATTTTTTTTGTAAGTTTTTTGTAACTTCATAATCTTCTGGATGAATTGCAGTATTATCTAATATAGATTTTCCATCTTTTATTCTTAAAAATCCAACTGCTTGTTCATATGCTTTTGCACCTAAACCTTTTACTTTTAGAAGTTCATTTTTACTATTAAATTTTTTTACTTTATTTCTATGCTCAATTATATTAATAGCAAGTTTCTCAGAAATTCCTGAAATAAATGATAAGAGTTTATATGAGCTTGAATTTAAATCAACTCCAACTTTATTTACCAAATCTATAGTTGTATTTTCTAATTTTAAAGCTAATTCTTTTTGATTAACATCATGTTGATATTGACCAATTCCAAGAGATTTTGCATCAATTTTAACAAGTGTTGCCATTGGGTCTCTAAGACGTCCTGCAATTGAAATTGCACCTCTAATTGTTACATCTAGATTTGGATACTCTTGGGCTGCAATTTTTGAAGCAGAGTATACACTAGCTCCAATTTCACTTACAATTGCATAGTTTATATCAAGTTTATTTTCATTTATAAGATTAGATATAAATTCAGCTGTTTCTCTAGATGCAGTTCCATTTCCAATTGCTATTGAATTTATATTATATTTTTTTATTAGATTTAGAACTATTTTACTTGATGTATTTATATCCTCTTTAGGTTTTGTTGGATAAATCACATTTGAATCTAAATATATTCCATTTTCATCAATAACTGCTAATTTACATCCAGATACAAATCCTGGATCCATTCCTAATATAACTTTGTTTACTAAAGGTGCTGTTTGAAGTAATTCTTTTAAGTTCTTTCCAAAAAGTTCTATTGCATCAGAGCTTGCTTTCTCTTTTAATGTATTAATTGCTTCACGTTTTAATGTTGGAAGAAGAAGTCTTTTTAGACCATCTTTATATGCATCAAATACAATATCTTTTGAAGAACTTGCCCATGAAGGGATTTTATACTTTTTTATATTATCTAAAATATGTTTTTCATCAATATCTATTTTTATAGATAACTCTTTTTCATTAACTGCTCGTAAAATGGCAAGAGTTCTATGGGATTTTATATATTTAATTTTTTCATTTTTATTTGCAAAATTTGAATAAACACCATTTTTATTAAACTCTTTTCCTTCTTTTATTTGTATCTCACCCCAATTTGCAATTAGATTTCTAATTATCTCTTTTGATTTAAAATCATCTGCATATCTTTGTGCAATAATATCTTTTGCTCCGTTTAAAGCTTCTTCAATTGAATTGACTTTTTTATCATTATTTCTAGTAATAAACTGTTTTGCTTTTTGATTTACTTCTTCCTTTGTATATTTTAAAGATTGAATAATATTAGCCAAGGGTTCAAGGCCATTTTCAATTGCAGCAGATGTTCTTGAAGATTTTTTATCTTTAAAAGGTGAGTATATATCTTCTAAAGCTTGTAGTGTTTTAACATCTTTTATACTTAGCATTATTTTTTCGTTTAAAAAGTTTTTTTCTTCAAGTAGATTTAAAATTTCATCTTTTCTTTTTAGTAATTTTTGAGAATAATTATAAACTTCTTCAAATGCTCTTAAATCCTCATCTGTAGCATTTTGAGTTTGGTCTTTTCTGTATCTAGCAATAAAAGGAATTGTACAACCATCATTTAACAAGGAGATTATATTTTCAATTGATTTACTAGATAGATTGGTTTTTTCTTTTAAAAGATTTATTAAATTATTAGTCAAGTATTATTTCCTTTGCATCACTTCTTGTATTTTTAATTGGAGTATTGGATTCTGCACGAACAGTATATACAAAGGAGATTTTAACCTTATCTGTATTATTTTTATTTGCATGATGAAGTGTTTTGCAATGAAATAAAACAACATCACCTTTTTCTAAACTAGTACAAACTCTTTTATGAATCAATTCTATATTTTCTTCATTTTCATCTAAAAAATTTGAATTATTATCAAATCTATTTTTCGAAAAATTAATTTTGTGACTGCCTGGAACAAATTCAAGTAATCCATTTTCTAAATATTCATTACCTAAAGCTAACCATACAGAAACTAAATTATCATTTTCAAAATTCCAATATCGTCTATCTTGATGCCAAAAAGTTCTTGTACTATCATGGGGTAGTTTTGTCATAATTGAATTATGATGAGCAAGCGTTAAAACAGGTGTATCATTTAAAATCTGTTTTAATATGGGTCTTATATTTTTATTTGTCATCCATTTTTTAAAAATATCTTCTCTATCATAAACTTGCCGCAAGCGTCTAACTGTTATATTGCTCTCATTAAGATTCATATATTCTTGTTCTGTCTCAATTGGAGCTTGTTTTTTTTCTAAGTGTACTTTTGCTTTTTCTAATATCTCATCACATAATGTTTTATTAGCAAAATTTTTTAGGACTAGAAAACCATTTTTATTAAACTCTATTAATTGTTTTTTTGTTAATTCCATATATTCTCATTTTAATTAAGTTGGTAATTTTACTTTAGTTTTTATATTAGGAAGGTTAATTATATAGCAATTATATATTCGATTTTTAAGTTTAAAAAACTATAATACCTTTGCATGAAGTTGATTGAAATTATTTCTAATAGGAGAGAGAATGAAAAAATTTTTATCAGCAGTGGCTCTAGGAGCTTTTCTTTTTACTTCAAATGCTATAGCATCTGAAAAAGCAGGTCTAAATGTTGTTTTAACATCAGGAGATGAACAAACACAAATGATGGCAATGGTACTTTCTTTAATGACTGTAAAAGCAAAAAAGAAGGTAAATATAACAATGTGTGCAGCAGGTGGAAAACTTGCTTTAAAAGATACAAAAACTGTAACTTTTGAACCATCTAAAAAATCACCAACAATGCTTTTAAATGCCTTACTTAAAAAAGGTGTAAATGTACAAGTTTGTCCTTTATACCTGCCAAGTATAAATAAAGATAAAACAGCTTTAATTGATGGTATTACAATTGCAAAACCACCAAAAATAGCAGCGCAGTTGCTTAATGATGATTTTGCAACATTAAGTTATTAAAATAAAAGGGAATTTTCCCTTTTATTTTTTTATATTTCTACTCTCTAATATAGTCTCACTTAGTTTTGCAAGATCCATTTTAGATAGCTTAATTACTTCATTATTTAGTAATTCTATTGATAAATGATTATCAAGAAAAAAATTTGCTGCTAAAGTATAGTTATGTTTATATTTAACTAAATATCTAATTTGATGAATTATTTCATTGGTATTTAAATTAAGAGATGAATTAGTATTCCTCATCATCAAATCCATAATCATATTCATCATAATCAATAGTAAATATTTTTGCATAACCAAGTTTTTCTAGTTCAATATCAACATTTTCTTCAGAAATTCTATTTTTAATTTTTGTCATAATCGCTTGAATATCATTTTCATTAATATCATTAGCTCTTAATTCATAAATAATTGATTCCATATCCCTCTTCCATTTATGACATAGTAAGAATTAGTTTATTTACTAATTCAACAATAAATAAAAAATTCTAGTAAAAAGAGTAATTTATACATTTATTCTTCCTTTAACTGAAGACTAAGTTTAATTTGTTAGTATAAACGAACTCTTAATCTTAGAGTACAACAATTCCTGAATACTTTTAAAATGCACGGCCAAATGCTTTGATGGGTTTTCAGGATTTAAATCTTTTATTTTGTTAATTGTTTATTTAAGGTTATTAAATCTCCAAGTACCCAAATATCAACAATTTTATCATCTTTAAATCTAAAAAATGAAGCACCATTATATTTAATTCTATTATTACTAGCTTCAAAATCAAAAAGCGCACCTTTATGAGTTCCATTATATATGGCTCTTGTTGCAACAATATCATTCTCAAATACCATGATTTCTATACCATGATATAAATTAGGAATTGCAAACAATATCTTATCCATATACTCTTCGAACTCTTTCTTTCCTTTTGTTTCTATATTTAAAGAGCCTCTAAAAGTTATATGTTCATCAAATAAAACATCTATGTAGTTTTTATTTTGTTTATTCCATAACTCTTCATAGTATAGTTTTACTAAATTTTTATATAAACTACTTTTCATCATTTGTCCTAAAGTCTATTCTTATAAAACGTAGAATAAGATTATTTAAAATATTAATTAGTTTTGCTGTTTTTCTTCAAAACTTTCAGTTACTTTAGTTTCACATTCATAGTATGCTTTTTCACATATAGCAATACATTCTTCAACATTTGAGTTATCAGATTCTTCACATTTTGCTGAACATGAAACATATGTATCTTCGCATTGTCCTAATTGTTCTTCAATTGTTTCATTTGCAAATAAAAAAATTGATAATAGTAGTGTTGATAATATGATTTTTAACATTTATACTCCTAAAAAGTATTTGACAATAATTTTTGTCAATATAAATGTATTCAAGTTGTTTTGAATACAACAAATTTGAAAATCTATAAAGTGCACGGCCAAATGCTTTGATGGGTTTTCAAATACATAAAATTTTCTTTATTCTACAAACAGAATTATAAAACAAAAAAAATAAAATAAACTAAAATAAAACTTAAAATTTTTCAAGCTTTAAAATATGCCTATTTTTTGGACTTTTTTGAAATGATTTTTTTTCATCTGTAAATATTTTATTATAAAAGAGTAGGAAGAAAAAAAAGATTTTTTATCTTTTTTTTATGAGAATAATTATTTTAAAGGTAAAAACCTAAGAAAGTTTTTACCTTGTTTTCTAAGGATGAACTTCTTTTAAGGCTTCAGCAATAGCAGTAATAGTTTTAACTGTAGTAACTCCAGCACGTTCTAATGCTGCATATTTTTCATATGCTGTTCCTTTTCCACCATCAATAATTGCGCCTGCGTGCCCCATTCTTTTTCCTTTTGGTGCAGTGACTCCTGCAATATAAGAAACAACAGGTTTCGTAATATTAGATTTTATATATTCAGCAGCAGCTTCTTCTTTAGCTCCACCAATCTCTCCAATCATTACAATAGCTTTTGTAAAAGGGTCCTCTTCAAATCTTTTTAATATATCAATAAAGTCAGAACCAGGAACAGGATCTCCACCAATTCCTACACAAGTACTTTGTCCAAAGCCTGCAAGTGTTGATTGATTAACTGCTTCATAAGTAAGTGTCCCTGATCTTGAAATAATTCCAACAGATCCAGGCATATGAATAGATTCGGGCATTATTCCCATTTTACACTGGCCTGGTGTTATAATTCCTGGGCAATTTGGACCAATTAATGTTGAGCCATTTAAATCAATTGCAGCTTTAACATCAAGCATATCAATAGTAGGAATACCTTCTGTTATACATACAATTATTTCAATACCATTTTCGCTAGCTTCTATAATAGCATCTTTACAAAAAGGTGCTGGAACATAAATAATTGAGGCATTTGCCCCTGTTAATCTTTTTGCACACTCAACTGTATTATAAATTGGTAAATCTAAATGTGTTTGTCCACGTTTACCTGGAACTACACCTGACACTACATTAGTTCCATATGCAATAGCTCTTTGAGTATGGAAACTAGCTTGAGATCCTGTTAATCCTTGAACTAATACTTTTGTATTTTTATCTATTAAAATTGCCATTAGTTCAATCCTTTATCTAGGCTTTTTGTTAATTCTATAATTTTTTGTGCTGCTTTATCTAAATCTGCTTCTTCAAAAACTTTAACATTAGAATTTCTAATTAATTCTAGTCCTTCTTTAGCATTTGTTCCTTCAAGTCTTACAACAATTGGAATATTTAAATTCATTTTTTCTGCTGCACTTATAATCCCAGAAGCTATAATATCACATCTTACAATTCCACCAAAAATATTTACTAAAATACCATTTACTTTTTTATCTGATAAAATAATTTCAAAAGCTTCTATAACTCTTCTTTCATTTACGCTTCCACCTACATCAAGAAAGTTTGCTGGTTCTGCCCCATGAGTTTTAATTAAATCCATAGTTGCCATTGCAAGTCCTGCACCATTTACCATACAAGCTATATTTCCATCTAAAGATACATAGTTTAAATCTAATTTCTCAGCTTTTAATTCTCTTGCATCTTCTTGAGATTCATCTCTAATTTCATTCATTTTAGGTTGTCTATAAAGTGCTGAATTATCAACTTGAATTTTTCCATCAAGACACATTAAATAGCCTTGTTTCGTAATAACTAAGGGATTTACCTCAATAAGTGATAAATCATTCTCTACAAACATTTTATACATTTTTTGCATTAAATCAATCATTTGAGCAGATAGAGTTTTATCTAAGCCTAAATCATCACAAATTTGTCTACATTGTGCAGGCATTATTCCAACAATTGGGTTAATAGGATTTCTTAAAATCTTTTCAGGAGATTTTTCAGCAAGTTCTTCAATCTCCATACCACCTTCACTTGAAGTAATTATAATTATTCTTTGTGTTGTTCTATCTACTGCAAAAGCTAAGTAAATTTCATCTACAATATCACAAGGCTCTTCTATAAAGATTGAATTTATTGCTTGACCTTCTTGATTTGTCTGGTGAGTTACTAATCTGCTTCCTAATAATCTTCTAACTTCTTCATTAGCTTGATATTTTGAATCAACAAGTACAACTCCTCCAGCTTTTCCACGGCCACCTGCGTGAACTTGAGCTTTAATTACCCATTTATCTTTTCCAATAGTTCTTAAAATATCATCAAGTTGAGAAGGATGAGTTAGTAATTTTCCTTTTGTTGTAGGAATATCATATTTTCTATATAAGTTTTTTGCTTGGTATTCATGTAGATTCACAAAAAATCCTTTTAAATATATTTAGTTTTAAAAAGAAGTTTATACCACAATATTCATACGAGTGTGCTTAATAGAAATAGGGATATAAGAACGATTTTTTAGTTATTTCATTTACTATATTCTTATCTAATAAGATGTAAAATATGAAATATAAAGGAGTTTATAATGGCTACTTATTCATCTTTTGGAGCTTCTTTAGAAGTTACAGGTTCTTGTCATTTAATGGAAATAAATCATCTAAAAATTCTTATAGACTGTGGAATGTTTCAAGGGAAAGAAGAGGATTTAAATAAAGAAGAATTTGGCTTTAATCCTGAAGAAATTGACTATTTAATTGTGACACATGCTCACTTGGATCATATAGGAAGAATTCCTCTTTTAGTAAAAAAAGGTTTTAAAAAGAAAATAATAAGTACTAAAGCAACTTATGAAATTGCAAAACTCATGTTAGATAATTCTGCAGGTATTCTACAAGAAAAAGAAAACCCTTTATATACAAAAGAAGATGTTGAGCCTGCATTAAATCTTTTTAATACTTTTTTAGAGTATGAAGAAAGTTTGGATATTGAAGATGGAATTGTAATTAGCTTTAAGAATGCTGGACATATTTTAGGCTCTACTAGTGTTAAAATAGATTTTATTGAAGATAATATAAATAAGAGCATAATTTTTTCTGGAGATATTGGACAAAAATCAAGAGTTATCACTTCTGTTCTTAAAACCTGGGATGATGCAAATTATGTTTTTCTTGAATCAACGTATGGTGATAGTATACATGAAGATCTGAATATTTCAATAAACAATTTTAAGAAAAATATATTAAAGATTTTAAAAAATAATGGGGTAGTTATTCTTCCTTCTTTTGCCCTTGAGAGAACACAAGAGGTTTTATATTTATTAAAACAAATGAGTGAACAGAATCTTCTACATGGTATTCCTGTTTTTTTAGATGCTCCTTTAGCTATAAATGTGACTAAATTGTTTTTGAAATATTCTTATTTACTAAATGATGAACTTAAACAAAAAATAGATAATGGTGAAAATCCTTTTTCTTTTAAAGAATTAATATGTACTTATTCAAAAGAAGAATCCATGCAAATCAATGAAGTATTGGGCCCTAAAATTATAATTGCTGGTTCTGGAATGTGTGAAGGCGGTAGGGTTAAATACCATTTATCACGATATTTGCAATCTACTCTTAATATGATTATGTTTGTAGGATATCAAGTTGGTGGAACTTTGGGACGTAAAATAATAGAAAAGCAAAGAAGTATTAATATTAATAATATTGATGTACAAATTAAAGCAAAGATTATTTCTATTAATGGTTTTTCTGCACATGCTGATCAAAAAGAATTAATAGGATTTATAAAAGATTTAAAAAGTCTATATTGTATTTATTTAATTCATGGAGAAGAGAAAAAACTTAAAATTTTTAAAGAAAAAATATGTAAAGAATTACATGATAAGGTTCATATTGTAAAAAGAAGAGATAGAATTTATATTTAAAAGAGGATAAACCTCTTTTAAATTATATTAATATTTATAAAACTGATGATTTAATAACCATCATTTTTTCATTTGTACACTCTTCCATAGAGTGGTGAATTCCACCCATTCCAAGTCCAGAAGCTTTTGCTCCTCCAAATGGCATCCAATCAACTCTAAATGCAGTATGATCATTTACCATTACAGCTGTTCCATTTAATCTTTTTACAGCTTTTAAAGCAGTATCAAGGTTTTTTGTAAATACTGCAGCTTGGAAAGATACATCTAAAGAGTTTGCTCTATCAAATGCTTCTTCAATATCTGAATAAGAATAAACACAAACAACAGGACCAAATACTTCTTTAGTTGAAACTAAAGCATCATCAGCTGGATTTAAAATAACTGTTGGTTCATAACAAGATGCAGAAATTCTATTTCCACCTGTTAAGATTGTAGCACCCTTATCTTTTGCTTCATTAACCCACTCTTCAACTCTGTTTACTTCATTATTATTAATTAATGGTCCAACTTCTGTTTTAGGGTCTAATTGATTTCCAACAACTAATTTTTTAGCATAAGCTGTTAATTTATTAGCTACTTCATCAACGATTGATTCATGAACAAATACTCTTTGAACAGATACACAAACTTGACCAGCATGGTAGAAACCACCTTTTCCAATTGAAGGAATTAATTCATCAATATCAGCATCTGCTTCAACTATTACAGGTGCAACACCACCATGCTCTAGAGCAACTCTAGTACCTTGTGCAACTTTAGAGTTTAAGTACCAACCAACTTTACCAGAACCAATAAATGTTAATGCATTTATTTTAGGACTAGTAGCTAATAATTCTCCACCTTTTCTATCACAAACAACTGCTTGTGCCCAACCTTTTGGAAGTCCAGCTTCTTCTAAAATCTCAACTAATCTAATAGCAGACATAGGAGTTTGAGTAGCAGGTTTAATTATAACAGCACATCCAACAGCAAGTGCTGGAATTACTTGATGAACTGCTAAGTTTAGTGGGTGATTAAATGCAGAAACTGCAGCAACAACACCAATAGGTTCTTTAAAAGTATAAGCCATTCTATTTGCAGATGATGCAGTATGACCCATTGCAATTTCTTTACCTTCATAAGCTCCTAAAGCTTCAATAGCAAGTTTAACACCATTAATTGCCCTATATACTTCAACTTCAGAATCCATCCAAGGCTTTCCACCTTCAGATGCACAAAGTTTTGTTAACTCTTCAATTTGTGAAGACATTATTTCAACAACTTTTTCTAAAATTTCAACTCTTTTGTATTTAGGTAAGGCATTTTTATGGTCTAAAAAAGTAGCTTGTGCTAAATCTAAAGCTGCTTCTACTTCTGGAACTGAACCGTATGGAACTACTCCAACAACGCTATCATCAAATGGTGATGTTACTTCAATTGTACTCATTATCGTCCTTCTTTATTTATATTTTTTTAATTTATATTATATCATACAAGCTTTTTTAGCTAATAAATCATTTAAAATAGCATGATTTAAAGAATAATCTACAGCTAAATCAATAAGGTGAACACCTTTACTATTTACACATTTTTCTAAAGTTTCCGCAAAATCTTCACAAGAAGTTGGTCTATATCCTTTTGCTCCAAAAGATTCAGCAAATTTAACGAAATCAGGGTTCCCAAGATCAAGCCCAAAGTTATCAAATCCCATACCTGATTGTTTCCATTTAATCATACCATAGGCATTGTCATTTAAAATAACAACAGTTAAGTCAAGTCCAAGTCTTACAGCAGTTTCCATTTCTTGATCATTCATCATAAATCCACCATCACCACAAACTGCTACAACTTTTGAATCAGGATTTACCATTTTTGCTGCCATTCCTGAAGGAAGTCCAGCTCCCATTGTTGCTAGTGCATTATCAAGTAAAAGTGTATTTGGTTGTGCACATCTATAGTTTCTTGCAAACCAGATTTTATAAACACCATTAT
>JBFHGG010000078.1:0-13461 GCA_041583235.1 Halarcobacter sp. | reverse complement strand
TAAACTTTATGTTATAAATAATTAATAATATTTATAAAGGATAAAAATGCTAAAAAAATTAGAGAAAAGACTTCATCATGAAATTCCTATGACAAAGTATATGAAACTACAATTAGAATCACTAAATGATAAAGAACTCATTTCAACTATTCCTCTTGATGTTAATATAAATGATAAAGGTACAGCCTTTGGTGGAAGCTCTAATGCTTTAACAATTATTTCAGGTTGGTCTGTATGTATCTTACTTTCAGAAGAGTTAGAATTTAATGATACAATGATTGCAATTATAAAAAATCAATCCTCTTTTCGTGCAGCACTTACTAAAGATTTAGTAGCACACACTTATTTACCAAGCAAAGAAGAAATTCAAAAAATAAAAAAAAGATTAATATCAAAAGGCAGTACTACTCTTACTTTAAAATCAGAAATTATTGAAGATGGAAAAGTATGTTTAGATTTTGAGGGACTTTATATAATTAAACTAAAATAATTCACATTTATTATACAAGTTATATGTTACAATTAAAACATGAAAAAGACAATTTTACTATTAATATTTATATCTTTAACAGCTGGTCTTTTAGCTAAAGAAATTGAAGCAAAATATAATATTACCTATGGCAACTTTTTAGATTTAGGTCTTGCAACTAGTACTTTAGAAATAATTAATGATAATTATAAAATAAAAATAGAAGCAAAAACTACAGGAATGGCAAAATTTCTTACTAATAATCGTGTTGAAATTTATGAAAGCCATGGCAAAATCATAAATAATCTATTTGTTCCTAATAAATTTATAAAAACAAAAAAAGATGATAATAAAAAAAGAGTTCGAACTTATGCATTTGATTATAAAAATGAAAAAATATTTATTAATGATAAAAGAAGTGGTAAAAAAATAAAATATAATACAAATTTTGAAAAAGAGTTTGAAGTATTAAATTCTAATCAAGACTCTATTTTAGATTATTTTGCAAAAAATGATATTTTATCTCTATTCTTTAATTTAAAAAATAAGATGAAAACATTTGAAAATGGGAAAGAGTATAGTTTAAAAGCAGTTGGCGCAAATAAAACAAAAGGTTTTATTAATATATTAATGCCCACAAATAATTCTTTAAAACTTTTAAATAAAGCTTTAAAAACAAATGATAAGTCAAAATTTACTGTTTTTATAAATCAAAAAATTTTTCAAAGTGAAAAAGGAGAACTTCTTATCTCATTGAATAAAGAAGGTTTTTGCTCTTATGCAATCTTAAAAAATGTTTTACTTTTTGGTGATATTGTTGGAGAAATGATAGATTTCAAAATAAAGGAGGAATCCAAATTATGAAAAAAAAGATTAAAATTCAATATATACTAATGATTTTTCTATTATTCTTTTTTATTGCTTGTACTCATAAAGCACCCATTACAAATAGAAATCAGATGATTCTTATGTCCCATGATCAAGAATTAACTTTAGGTGAAAAATCATATAAAGAAACATTAGCAAACTCCAAAGTGATTAAAAATACAATAGATGCAAATAGAATTAATAATATAGGGTACAAAATTGCAAAAATTGTAAATAGAAGTGATTATAAATGGGAATTTAATTTAGTAGAAAGTAAAGAAAAGAATGCATTTTGTCTTCCTGGAGGAAAAGTAGTAATATATACAGGGATTTTAAAAGTTGCTAAAAATGATGATCAATTAGCAACTGTGATGTCACACGAAATTGCTCATGCTCTTGCACGTCATGGAGCAGAAAGAGTTAGTTCAGGAATGATAACAAATGGAGTCAAAGTTTTAGGAAATATTATTATTAGCTCACAAGCACCACATTTAAATCAATCATTTAATATAGCTTATGGTCTAGGAGCTCAATATGGAGTTTTATTACCTTATGGAAGAATGCAAGAGAATGAAGCTGATGAAATAGGAATATATTTAATGCATAAAGCAGGTTATAATATCTATGAAGCACTAAATTTTTGGGAAAACATGAGTGAAGGTAAAAAAAATGGAAATGAATTTTTTTCAACACATCCTAGTTCTAAAACTAGAATTGCAAATATTAAAAGAGTAATACAGGATATTGAACAAACTCAAAAACAAAGTTTAATAAGACCAAAAAAGAATATTAATTTAGGTAAAAGAATAAACTAAATAGAGAAAACTCTATTTAGTTTTTATGCCATATTTGTAAATACAGCTTGAACATCATCATCTTCTTCAAGTTTTTCTAATAACTTTCCAATCTCTTCTTGTTGTTCTTCTGTAAATTCTTGAGGATTATTTGAAATTCTTTCTAATTTTGCTTTTGAAAGTTCAATTCCTAAATCTTCAAAAGCTTTATTTAAAGTACCAAAATCTTTGTAATCAGCTGTAACTAAAACAATACCATCTTCTTCTTCAATCTCTTCAAGACCTGAATCAATAAGCTCTAACTCTAACTCTTCAATATCCATATCTTCAGTTTTATTAAATTCAAAAATTGCTTTTCTATCAAAAAAGAATTCTAGAGAACCAGTTGGTGCTAGTTGACCACCATTTTTATTAAAATACATTTTAATATTTGCTACTGTTCTTGTATTATTATCCGTTGCAGTTTCAACAAAGATTAAAGAACCATAAGGACCTTTACCTTCAAAATTTACATCTGTATAATTTGCAGAATCTTTTCCACTAGCTCTTTTAATAGCAGCTTCAATATTTGTTTTAGGCATATTTTCAGCTTTTGCATTTAAAATTGCAGTTCTTAAAGCTGAGTTCATTTCAGGATCAGGAACTCCTGCTTTAGTTGCCATTTCTATTGCTTTTGCAAGTTTTGGAAACAATTTTGACATTGCTCCCCATCTTTTTAGTTTTGATGCTTTTCTATATTCAAAGGCTCTACCCATAAATAACTCCAATTCATTTTTCATTTTTTTTCGGATTATAGCGTGTTTGTAATAATAGCTTTATAAGATATGTAAAAATTGTTTTTAGATATTATAAAATTATGAAAAGAATAATACTGATAATACTTATTTTTATAATAAGTTTAAATGCAAAAGAGATATTAACAATTAGTTCAAAAGAAGTTAAAAATGCAAATACTTTTTTATTAACATTAAATGGAAAAGATATTCAAAATCCAAAATTAACTTTTGATAAACATAATATTGATTTTTATAAGCACCCTAGAAAACTTAATACTTATTATGCCCTAGTTCCTGTTTCTTATTATAAGAAAGCTAAAGATTATAGAGTCATTATTTCTTACTTTAAAAATGAAAAAAAGATTTTTAAAGGAATAAATGTAAAAGTTATTGAAGCTAAGTATAAAAGTGAAACAATTAATGTAGCAAAGGGAAAAGTTACTTTAAGTAAAAAGAATAAACAAAGAGTTAATAAAGAGTATAAAAGTGCTATAACAATATATAAAACGGCATCAAAAGAATTATACTTAAAAGAAAAATCAACTTATCCATTAGACTCTAAAATCACTAGTGCCTTTGGAACAAAAAGAGTTTATAATGGAGTTTTAAAATCATATCATAGTGGTACAGATTTTAAAGCTAGTATTGGAACACCTATAAAAGCAGTAAATGACGGCATTATATCAATTTCACAAAATAGATTTTATGCAGGAAATTCTATAGTTATAAACCATGGACAAGGTATATATTCTTGTTATTTTCACTTAAATAAAATGAATTTCAAAATTAATAATTTTGTAAAAAAAGGTCAAATAATAGGACTTTCTGGAAATTCAGGAAGAGTAACAGGACCTCACTTACATTTTGCTTCAAGAGTTCATGGTATTCAAGTTGACCCATTGCAATTAATAAAGTTATTAAATAATAATAGCCTATATTAAGTATATTTTAAATGAAACTAAAGTAATATATAAAATTCGCATAGTTACAAACAATCAAATAAGGTTATCATTAGATGAAAAACATCTTTATATTCGCATTTATAATAATTACATTTAATGCTTGTAGTTTTACAAGTCACCATAAAATAAATTCAGACTTAGAGTTTGAATTAGTTCCCAAAGATGAAAGAAAAACATATGTTATTTTTGGAAAAGAACAATTTATTCAGGAAAAAGAGAATAAAGGCAGCAGCTTTTTAATTGCTGAAGATTTTGATGATGAATTTGCAGAAGAGCCTGAAAAATTTGATCCTTTAGAACCATATAATAGAGTTATGACTTCATTTAATGATTTTTTATATATTAATCTTTTAACTCCAACAGCCAAAACATATGCACAAGTTGTACCTGAAAACGCAAGAGTAGGTTTTTCAAACTTTTTTCATAATATCACATTTCCTATACGTTTTTTAAATAATATTTTGCAATTTAAATTTTCATATGCAACAGAAGAGTTAGGAAGGTTTGTTATCAATTCAAGCTTTGGTATATTAGGATTTATGGACCCTGCTAAAGAAGAATTTAATTTAAAAAAAAGAGAAGAAGATTTTGGTCAAACTTTAGGCTATTATGGAGTGGGTGCAGGAGCTCATATTGTTCTACCAATTTATGGACCTTCAAATTTAAGAGATTTTGTTGGAATTATTGCTGATAATTATGTAGATCCATTAACAAGTGGGGACATTAAGTACAAAATTCCAGACAGAGATGAAAAAGCTTTAGCAATTACTGTATTTAAGACAGTAAATTCAACCTCTTTAAATTTAGGAAAATATGAAAATCTAAAAAAAGATGCAATTGATTTATATCCATTTTTAAAAGATATTTATACACAAAACAGAGAAAAATTAATTAAGGAATAAAATGTTTAAAATTTTAATATCAACCTTTATACTTTTTACGTCATTATCTTTTGCAATGACTCAAGGTGAAATAAAAACAGAAATGACAAATAAAATTGATAAAGTTTTATTAATATTAAAAGATTCAAAATTATCAAAAGAAGAAAAAGGTAATGAAATTATTTCAATAATGAATAATGTATTTGATTATGATTTAATGTCTAGATTATCTTTAGGTAGAGAGTGGAAAACACTTTCAAATCCGCAACAAGATGAATTTATTACACTTTTTACAAAAAAACTAAAAGACTCTTATGTTGAGAAACTAGATTTATACACTGATGAATTAGTTGAAATTCTAGGAGTTGAACAAACAAAAAAGACTAGAATTGAGCTTAAAACTTTATTATTAGGTAAAGATGCAAAACATGAAATTATCTATAAGTTTTATAAAAAAAACAATGAAGATAAATGGTTAATTTATGATGTTGATTTAATTGGTGTTAGTATTATTCAAACATATAGAAAACAATTCTCAGGTTTTTTAAATGACAAATCTTTCAATGATCTTTTAACTTATTTAAAAGATCCTAATAAAAAATAGTTTATGATTAAAAAACTTTATGATAATTATATTTTAAAGTACCCAGTAAAAGTTCTTTTAATACTAATACTGGGTATTTCTATTCTTGGGTATTATTCAAGTAAATTAGAAATTGATGCATCTTCCGAAACACTTTTACTTGATGATGATGAAGATTTAAAATTTTCAAGAGAAGTAAACAAAAATTATTATAATCCTGATTTTTTACTAGTTACTTATAAACCGAAGGACTCCTTACTCTCTAAGAAAAGTTTAGAAAACTTAAAGAATCTAAGTGATGAGTTATTAAAGCTAGATAAAATTGAATCCATTACTTCTATTTTAAATGTTCCCCTACTTCAATCTCCTGTTCAAGAATTGACTCAATTAGTTAATAATATTAAAACTCTAAATAATTCTAAAGCAGATAAAAACTTAGTTAAAAAAGAATTTTTAGAATCAGAACTATATAAAAATAGTTTAGTTAGTGAAGATTTTACAACAACTGCAGTTTTATTAAACCTAAAATCTGATGAAAAATATTTTGAACTTTTAGAAAAAAGAAACTCTTTATTAATTAAAAAAAGAAAAAATACTTTAAGTAATGAAGAGAGTATAGAATTAACAAAAACAATTAAAGAATTTAAGAAATATAGAGATATTCAAAGAGCAAAAGATCATGAGAATATTGAAGCTATTAGAATAATAATATCAAAATATCAAAATGATGCTGATTTATTTTTAGGTGGAGTTGGAATGATCGCTGATGATATCATTGGCTTTGTTAAAAATGACCTTCTGATATATGGTTCTAGTCTAATCTTATTACTTATATTTATACTTTGGCTTATTTTTAGACAAACTATATGGATTATCTTACCTGTAATTATTTGTGCTTTATCTGTAGTTTCTACGGCTGGAATCTTGGGATTATTTGGCTGGGAAGTTACTGTAATATCTTCAAACTTTATTGCCTTGCAACTTATTATTACTATTTCAATAGTCTTGCATCTTGTTGTTAGATATAGAGAACTTAGTGATAAATATACAAAATCAAGTCAATATAAACTTATAATTAATACTATTCTTTCAAAATTAAATCCATCTTTTTTTGCAATCATAACTACCATTGCTGGATTTGGTTCACTTGTTTTATCTGGAATTCATCCTGTTAAAAACCTTGGTTGGATGATGAGTGCAGGAATTGCAATATCTCTTATTATTGCATTTATTGTATTCCCTACTATTTTAATTATGTTAAAAAGAGTAAATAATTCAAGTAATTCTAAATTCAAATTAGGAATTATAAATGCATCCTCAAATTTAGTTCAAAAAAAAGGTTCATTTATTATTATTACAGCTGTTTTAGTTGTTGTTTTTTCATTATCAGGAGCTTCAAAACTTATAGTTGAAAACAGTTTTATAAATTACTTTAAAAAATCAACAGAAATTTATAAGGGTATGGAAGTAATAGATGAACACTTAGGTGGAACTACGCCTCTTGATGTAATTTTAACTTTTCAAACTGAAGAGAAAAAAGAAAAAAAAATAGAAACTTCCTTCGAAGATGATTTTGATTCCTTTGAAGATGAATATGCACAATCTTCAAATGATGAACAATATTGGTTTTCAGAAGATAAAATGAATACAATTTTAGAAGTTCATAATTATTTAGAAACTATTCCTGAAATTGGAAAAATTCAATCCCTTGCTACTCTTTTAAAACTTGGTAAAACATTAAATAATGGGGAAGAGTTAGATGGCTTTAAATTGGCACTTTTATATAATAAACTTCCTTTAGAATATAAGCAAATAATATTAGAACCCTATATTAATATTGAAAAAAATCAAGCAAGAATAAATATTAGAATTGTTGATTCAAATCCTAAGTTAAGAAGAAATGCACTAATAAATAAAATCAATAAAGATTTAAATAAACTCTTAGAAAATAAATCTGTTGAGTTTAGATTATCAAATTTAATGATTTTATATAATAATATGCTTCAATCACTTTTTGATTCACAAATCAAAACTTTGGGATTTGTAGTTCTTATTTTATTTATAATGTTTTTAATTTTATTTAAATCCTTTACAATTGCTTTAATTGCTATTTTAACAAATCTTGTTCCTATTTCAATTATATTTGGAATAATGGGTTGGGCAAATATTCCTTTAGATGTAATGACAATAACAATTGCTGCAATATCTATTGGTATTGGAGTAGATGATACAATACATTATATACATAGATTCCATGAAGAGTATAAAAAAGACCACTCATATATAAATGCAATGCAAAGAGCACATGAAAGTATAGGTTATGCAATGACATATACCTCTTTAGTAGTTGTTGTTGGTTTTTCTATACTTGTTTTATCAAATTTAATACCAACTATTTATTTTGGACTTTTAACAGTTATTGTAATGATTACAATGTTAGCCTCTGCTTTACTCTTATTACCTAAACTTTTATTAATATTTAAACCCTATGGTATAAAAGAAAAATCTCATGTTTGAACAACATCTTCAATGTCCTTATTGTAGACAAGCAATAACAATTTTATTAGATATAGGTATTTACGGCTATGCCACAATTGTTGATGACTGTGAAGTTTGTTGTAGACCAATTGAAATTAATTATTATGTTGAAGATGGAGAAGTTACTGCTTTTTCATATAATGTAATTGATGGAAATGAGTTCTAATTAATTTTTTATTAACTATTTGTTTCTTTCTTATTAATTCTCAAAGAGTATAATTTTTTCATGAAATAAGTAAAGCGATGTACTTATTGAATTTTCGAACAATTTCTCCTTTTAACAGAGCTTCTCCCCTGCTCTGTTATTCTTAAAAGTCTATTTTTTAGATATCTATTTCACGTTAATTTCACACAAAAAGTATATAATTGTTTCCTTTGTAATGTATATGTTATAATCTTTAAGTATATTCACAAAAAAATCTATAAAGGAAAACTTTAATATGAAAAAACTTGATAATATTCAAACGGATTTATTACTAACTAATTTAGATGAAGATGGTAAATTATCTTGTTTAAAAGCGTTCAAAGTAGCTCGTTTAATTGGAGTTAAGCCAAAAGAGATGGATAATATTACAAAATCAATGAATATAAAAATTACTAATTGTGAACTTGGAGTTTTTGGGAAACTAAACTTTTCACAAAAAGAAGAAAACATATATGATAAATTATCAAGAAATTTTACTATTGGGAAAAAAGTTGAATGTGAAATTGCCTGGTTTACAGCAAGAGATAAGGGTGCAAGCCTTAGAAAAGTAGGTTCAACAATAAATAAATCTGATATTAAAGTAACTCATTGTCAACTTGGCTGTTTTTATGATGAAGAGTTTGAAAATTACGACGATAAATAAAATAAGAAAGCTTAACTTGAAAAAATATATTCTTTTTGATAATGATGGAGTTTTAGTAGAAACTGAAAAATGGTATTATGAAGCAAATGTAAAAGCTCTTAAAGAGTTTAATATTAATCTTGAATTTGAAACTTATATGGAAATCATGGCAAGAGGTGGAACTGCATGGGAACTTGCTCAAAAAGAAGGTATATCAAAAGAGAAAATTGATAAAAAAAGATTTCAAAGAGATATCTATTACCAAGAGTTTTTAAAAAAAGAAGATATAGAAATATCAGGGGTAAAAGATATTTTGAAAGAGTTATCGCAAGAGTATAAAATGGCAATAATCACAACTTCTAGAAGAGTAGATTTTGATTTAATTCACAATAATAGAGGAATAATAGATTTTATGGAATTTTCACTTTGTGTGGAAGAGTATAAAAGATCAAAGCCTTATCCTGATCCATATTTAGCAGGTCTTAAAAAATTTAATGCAAAAAAAGTAGAAACAATAATAGTAGAAGACTCACAAAGAGGACTTAGTTCTGCATATAATGCAGGAATTGAGTGTGTAATAGTAAAAAATGAATTCACAAAAACACATGATTTTTCTAAAGCTTCTTATTATATTGATAATTTAAAAGAAATCAAAAATATTTTATAAAACAAACTTTAATAATAATTCGTTCCTCTTTATAAGCTCTTATTTTTATGTTATAATTTATCAAATAAATAAATAATAATATTAAAACAAAGAGGTAATCAAATGAGAAAAATAAATATTTCATTACATTGGCTTATTCTCATTGTATCTATTATTATATCTGTAACTATTCTATATTTTACATTTTCATATAGTAATAATGTAATTAATAAATCAAATGAAGAAAAAATAGAAACAGAATATAATCACTTAATAAGAAATATAGAAAATTTTCAACTTGATAGAAAAGCATATATTGCTATATTAACAAACTCTACAAATATCATTAAATATATGAGTAATCAAAGTTTAGAAAATGAGACTAGAACAAAGGAAATTTTAGCAAGACAAATTAAAAATTTAACATTAGTAATGAATATTCGTCTACTCTCTTTAGAGGGTGAGGAATTAATTAAAATAGATAAAAGTAATGACATATTCACAAGAAAAGAGGATTTGCAAAATAAATCAAAAAGAGAGTATTTCAAAGAGTTCTTATTTTTAAAAAAGAATGAAATAGGCATTTCAAAACTAGAATTAAATAAAGAACATGGAAAAATAGAAAAACCTTTTAGACCAACACTTAGAATAGCAATGCCAGTTTATGATAAAAATATCAAAAAAGGTCTTATTATAATTAATTATGAAATGGGAGAATGGCTAAAACAATATGTTAAATCTCCATTTTTTAACCTCTATTTAATAAATAAAGATGGGTATTTTATAATTCATAAAGATAGTAAATATAATTGGTCAGAGTTTAAAGATAATAAAAGAGATATAAAAAAAGAGTTTAATACAAATATTGCTAATATCAAATCTCTTACTTCACTAACTGTAAAAGAGTTAACTTTATGGAATAATAATAAATACTATCTACTTTACGATTTTAAAAATAGCAATGATAAGAAGTTATTTATTAATCAGTCAAAGATCATAGGCTTTTCAACTATCTTAGCAATATTAATCTTGATATTACCATTTTTAAAAATTATTTATGCATATATCAAAAAATTAAAAGATAGTGAAAAAAAGATTAATAATATTTTAGATAACTCTTTGGATTGTATTATTATGATAGACAAAAAAGGAATTATAAAAACTCTTAATAATGTTACATTAAAAACTTTTGGTTATACAAAAGAAGAATTATTAAATAAAAATATAAGAATATTAGTACCTGAGCCACATCATTCAAAACATGATTCTTATATAAAAGAGTATGATAAATCACTTATGTCAAAAGTATTAACACAAAGTAGAGAATTGTTCGGTATCACTAAAAATCGTAAATTAATTCCAATTTCCCTAGTGATAAGTAAAATTCATATAGAAAATGAGCTTTTTTTTATTGGGACAATAAGAAATATAGAAAAAGAAAAACAAACAAGCAAGCTATTTGAAACTGCATTTAGTCAATCTCCTTTAGGAATTGCACTTGTTTTAGATGATGGAAGTTTTTGGAGATTAAATGATACATTTTGTTCTATTGTTGGATATACAAAAGATGAATTAATTAAACTTAGCTTTCAAGATATTACCCATCCTGATGATTTAGAAATTGATTTAAATTATGTACAAAAACTTTTAAATAAAGAATTAAATAATTATTCATTAGAAAAAAGATATATAGATAAAAATGGTAATATAGTTTGGATAAATCTTTCAGTAAGTCCAATTTTTTTAGATGAAGATAAAAATAAATTAGAATATTTTATTGCAATGATTGAAGATATTACTGAAAAGAAAATTGTTTTAGAAAAATTACTACAAGCAGAAGAGATTTCTTTATTAGGACATTGGGATTGGAATATCAATGAAAAGCATATATATTGGTCTGAAATGATGTCAAAAATTTTTGGGAAAGAGAATAGTAGTTTTGAACCTAGTTATGAAACATTTTTAAGTATCGTACATCCTAATGACAAAGAAATGGTTGACAAAAAAGTTCAATTAGCACTTAATAATTACAGTGATTTTAATATAGAGTTTAGAATTGTAGTTAATGGTAAAATAAAAAATATTAGAACTAAAGGGAATATAATATATTCAAATAGTAAAAATATAAGAATGTTTGGAACCTGTCAAGATATTACAGAAATAAAACAATTACAAAATAAAGAAAAAAAACAAGAACATCTTTTAATGCAACAATCAAAGCTAGCTTCTATGGGAGAAATGGTTGCCGCTATAGCTCATCAATGGAGACAACCTCTAAATTCAATTGGATTAACAATTCAAGACTTACTTCCTGCTTATAAACATAATGAGGTTGATGAAGAGTATATAATTGATTCACGTGATGAGATAATGGAACAATTAAATTATATGTCAAATACAATAGATGAATTTAGAAACTTTTTTAACAAAAGTAATATTCTAATTTCTTTTAATCTAATTGAAGCAATAGAAGAAATCATGTCATTATACTGGGCTCAATTAAAACAATATAATGTTACTTTGCTTATTAAAATTATTAAAGATGGAGTAGATTATAATCTTGAAGAATTAGATAAAGAAGAAAAAAAGAAATTTATAATAAAAAATCATCCTTCAGAATTAAAGCAAGTAATCATTAACTTTATTGGAAATTCAAAAGATGCAATAGTAAATATTGAACAAAGAGATAATATTCAAAAAGAAATAAGCATATTAATAAAAGAAGAAAAAAGTTCTATGAAAATATCAGTAATAGATTTTGCAGGAGGAATAAGTAATAAAATACAAAACAGAATGTTTGAACCTTATTTTACTACAAAAAAAATGGGCACAGGATTAGGACTTTATATATCAAAAATGATTGTTGAAAAAACTTTACACGGTACAATAAAATATGAAAATAGTGAGAAGAACCTCCCAACAAATACATATAAAGGAAGTAAGTTTACAATTACTTTGCCTAAAGATATGAAAAGAGATTAAACTTTTTAAGATAAGTCTTTTATTTTTATTGTAAAAACTGCACCTGTATACTCTTTATTTTCATAGAAATAAGTAGAATTAGAAGCAGATATCTTTCCCTCTAATTTTTTTTCAATTATTTCTTTTGACATATAAAGTCCTATACCAGTTCCATTTGCAGTCTCTTTAGTTGTAAAATATGCATCAAAAATTGAGTTAATAAATTCTTCAGGTATTCCTCCTGCATTATCTTTTATTTCAATAAATGTATCATCTTTATCTTTATAAATATTAATAAATATAAAAGCATCTTTCCTTATACCTTTTTTTACAAACTCATCAATTGAATTCTTTAATAAATTTACAATTACTTGCAGAAGCTCATTTTCAAAACTACACACTTGTAGATCATCAATATTTTTTATAAAAGTTATATTATTAGTTTTTATTTGAGCGCTAATAAGACTTTCAACTTTTTTTATTGTATTATTTAAAGAAAATGAAGTTTCAAAATTATTTGGTTTTAAGTAATTTTGGAAATCAGTAATAGTTGCATTCATATACTCTACTGAATCCATAATGATTTTTGTATACTCTTTTAATTCTTTATCATAATCAATTGTTTCTAGTTCTTGCCCTACTTGTATTGTAGAAGCACAAAGGGAGATAGAGTTTAAAGGTTGTTTCCATTGATGGGCAATATTACCTAACATTTCACCTAAGGTAGCCATTTTAGATTGTATAAACAAAAGTTTTTCTTTTTTCTCTTCTTCTTTCTCTTTTTTTAGTTCTTCAGAAAATATTTTAATTTGTTCAATTAAATTTTCAGTATTAATTGGCTTAACAATGAAATTCTTCACTTTTAATTCAATAGCCTCTATAAAATACTCTGGTTCACTAAATGCTGAAGCTAAAATAATAGGAATATCAATATTTCTATTTTTTAACTCTTTATACATTTCAAGTCCACTCATTTCTGGCATATTTATATCAGAAAGAATAATATCAGGTTCTATTTTTGGAATATTTAATAAAGCTTCTTTAGGATTGTTAAAAGAATATACATTAGTAATTTCTCTTTTTAAAATTCTTGAAATTTTTTTTAATAATAATTCATCATCTTCAATAACAATCAATTTTAACTCAATCATAACACT
>JBFHGG010000077.1:0-13535 GCA_041583235.1 Halarcobacter sp. | reverse complement strand
TAAATCTATCTTCATTGATTTTAGTTGCAGATAAACTTTATAAAAAAGCACCTTTATCAAATTTACAAATCATCGTTTTAACAAGAGCCTTTTCAAGTGATGCTTATTGGTCACCATTTTTTGTAGCCTTTGCCGCTGCTTTAACTTATGCTCCCAAACTTTCCACTTCAACTATTCTTGTATCTGGTCTTTTTTTAGCTATTTGTGCATTTTTAATTTCTTATATAGAAGTTATTAAAAAATATGATTTAACAGAGTTTAAAGGTTATCCTATACAATTTGAAACACTTTATTTACCTTTGCTTTTAGCATTAATGGTTCTTTTTACAAATCATTATTACGCTAATTTAAAAGTAATTTTATTAATCTCTTTATATTCACTTCTTTTAACAATACTCATACTTCCACTAAAAGTTGGAATAAAGAAAGCTATAAAAAAATTAGAAAACCATACTTTTGAAGAATTGCCAAAAATGAAAAATGAGATTGCTCTTTTTTTAGTTGCAGGAATGTTTGGAGTTAGTATTAGTACTATTTTAGTAGGTCTAAATATTCAATTACCCTTTGATAATTTTAATGGTCTTACTGCTTCAATTCTTTTATTTATTTTGATATTTTTATCTTTTGTTGGAATTCATCCAATTATTTCTATTGCAATTATTGGAAACTGGATGAATGAATTAAATCATACTTTACTTGCTGCTACTTTTTTAATGTCTTGGTCAACAGCTGTTTCAACTTCACCTGTTAGTGGATTAAATTTAACTATGCAAGCTAGATATAATTTAAAAGCAATTGATATCTTTAAAATAAATATCCCTTATGCTATAAAAATGTATTTACTTTGTGTAGGAGTATTATTTATAATATCAAATTATTTAGGGCTTTAGTTTAGAGTGCTAAAATTTTTAGTTTCTTTGTTATCTAAAAATACTAGAGCTTTGTCTTCAATAATTCTTCTTGAAGTCCAATACTTACTTTTGTAAAATGCTTTATTTAGTTTTGTATATTTTACACCTTTGATTGAGGCATGCATAAATCTTCCATCTCCCATATAAACACCAACATGTCTATCATGTTTTCCTGTTTTGAAAAATACTAAATCACCCATTTTAAGTTCAGATTTTTTAATTTCTTTACCTACTTTTACTTGTGTTCTAGTAGTTCTAGGTATTTTAATATCAAATTTCTCATTAAATATTCTTTGTGTAAAAGCAGAGCAGTCAATACCTTTTTTTGAGTTCCCTCCAAATTTATATTTTACATTTTTCCATTCTTCATAAAAATCAGTTAAAGCTTGATTGATACTTGGCGAAATAACTTTCTCACTTTGTACTTTTTGCTCTGCTAGCATTTTTTTATACTCTTGGGGAGTAATTATTGGTTCTGGTTTTTGATTGTTTTTTAAAGTATATTTTTTTGCATTTTCATAAATAATTTGTTCATCATTTACATAAGTATTCTTACTTGTACAAGCTGTAAACAGTGAGGCTAAGCTTAGCAAAAAAATTGTATTTCTAATCATAAATATAAACTCCTAATATATAACTCTTTTTATTTTCCAAAAATGGTTTTCGTAATATCTATTATCTAATCTTGATATAGTAACGCCCTTTTTTGTTGAAGCATGCATAAACTTGCCACCTTCTAAGTATATGCCAACATGCCTTGTATTAAAGCCTGTTTTAAAAAATATTAAATCCCCCATCTCAAGTTCATTTATATCCATTTCTTTACCAATTTTAGATTGCTTAGCTGTAGTTCTAGGAATTCTAATATTGAATCTATCTTTAAAAGTCTTTTGCACAAAAGCGGAGCAGTCAATTCCCTTTTTTGAATTGCCTCCATATTTGTATTTAACACCTTTCCAATTTTTATATTGGAAATTTAAATTATCATACATTTTACTATAAGTTATGTTATTGCTTACTTGGTAATCAAAATTTTCTTTATTTGGAAAAGAAACATCATTATTTATATAAGAATAAAATGATGAAATTTTTGAAGAACAACCAGTAAAAATAGTAAGAATAATAATTAAGTAAAAGAAGTTTTTTTTCAAATAAAATATCCCCTATAAATTGGCTTATATAGGGATATTTTAGCTATTGAAGGCTTAAAAAAAATTTAATTAAAATCCTCTTAAAGTAATACCAAGAAAAATAGCGATTAATCCTAATACTATATTAATCGGAATTAGATATTTTGCAATAGGAAGTAATTTCTCTTTTGCAAGAGCAAAATCACCATTGTCAAAGGCATTTTGTGCTTGTTTTCTTTTTACAAAGATTACTACAAAAAGAATAGTCATAATCGTCCAAATTGCTTCTTTTGCTATAACAAAAGAGTACAAAGGTGTTCCTTTAAAACCAAGAGCAATTATCATAATAATTGCAGTTAAAAGAAGTATTATTATTGAAGGAATAACCATATTAAAAAATCTTCGTAAGTATTCTAATGTTGTTCCAAGTTTTATTCTTGGTTCATCAATTTCTTGCATTGAGTAGTGAACTGCAAATCTAATTGCAATCATTCCTCCTACCCAAAGTACAGCAGAAATTACATGTAAAAAAACTATTAAACTAGCATAATTACTAAATAACGTTTCCATATCTACAGGTTTCCTTTTACATATTCTAAGGCAGCAGTTTTGGCATCTTCAATTTTTGATACGTCTTTTCCACCTGCTTGTGCGAAGTCTGGTCTTCCCCCACCTCCTCCACCAACAATAGGAGCAATATTTTTAATCCAATCACCTGCTTTTATATTTGTATTTTTAGAACCTGCAACTAACATTACTTTTTCACCTTTAGGCTGAAGAAGTAAAATTGCTAATTTTTCATTTGCATTTTTCATATCATCTACAATTTTTTTAATATCACCATTTTCAACTACTGCAACTATTACTTTTGTATCACCAATCATTTCTTCATTTATTGGTGCTGCAGTATTACTTTGAGAAATCTCAAGCTCTTTTTTAAGCTCTTTAATTTGTTCTTTTAATTTTTTTATACCTAAAATTGCATCATTGTTTTTAACTTCAGCTTGAACGGCATTCATTTTAGAAATGATCTCATTTGTATATTTAATAGCAGCAAGTCCACACACTGCTTCTATTCTTCTAACTCCAGCAGATACACCTGCCTCTTTTGTAATATAAAAAGAGCCAATGTCACTAGTGTTTTTAACATGAGTTCCTCCACAGAATTCAACAGAAACATCACCAAATTCAACAACTCTTACGAAATCACCATATTTTTCACCAAACATAGCAATTGCACCTTTGCCTTTTGCCTCTTCAATTGGTAGTTCTTCAACAGAACCCTTTATACCTCGAGCAATCATTGAGTTTACTAAGTCTGTTACTTCTTCAATCTGTTCATTTGTCATTGCTTTTGGATATGTGAAGTCAAATCTTAATCTTGAAGCATCGTTTAAAGAACCAGCTTGTGAAACTGTATCTCCTAAAACCATCTTTAATGCACTTTGTAAAAGGTGTGTTACAGAGTGATGTTTTGCTACTTCATATCTATTTACAACAATTGCGTCTACTTCTTCATTTACAGAGATAGTAGAATTTTCTACTTTTATTTTAGATAAGTTAATTCCATGAAATTTTTGAGTATCTTCAATTATTGCAATATGCTCATTATCTTCTAATGCTCCTATATCACCCATTTGTCCACCTGATGTGGCATAGAATGGAGTTTTATCTAGCATTATCCAACCTTTACTTCCTGCTTGTAGTGATGAAACTTCTTTAAAAGATTCATCTAAAATACTTAGAATCTTACTTTTACAAGAAATATGCTCGTAGCCAACAAATTCATTAACACCATATCTTTCAAGTAGTGCTTTGAAGTCACCTTCATTTGCAGTATCACCACTACCTTTCCATGCAGCTTTTGCTTTTGCCTTTTGTGCATTCATTAATGAATCGAATTTTTCAATATCTACTTTAAGATTTTTATCTCTTAACATATCTTCTGTTAAGTCTAAAGGGAAGCCTTTTTCATCATAAAGTTTAAATGCAATTTCCCCTGAGAATAACTCTTTTGTATTTTCAAGCTCTTCATTAAAAACTGCCATTCCAGATTCAATAGTTTTAAAGAATCTCTCTTCTTCTAAAGTCATTTGTTCTTTTATATAATCTTTTTGCTCAATTAACTCAGAATAATGCTCACCTAAAATATCAATTAAAGTATCATAAAGTTCAGCCATAAATGGCTTTCTAAATCCAAGTAAGTAACCATGTCTAACAGCTCTTCTCATAATTCTTCTATTTACATAAGGTCTTCCTTCGTTTCCAAATAAAATACCTTGAGATAGCATAAATGAATTTGCTCTTAGATGATCTGCAATAACTCTAAATGAACCAATATTCTCTTTTGTAACTTCTTTTTTTGCTAAAGCTTCAAGTTTTTTGATTATTGGCTGAAAGTTAGATGAATCAAAGTTATTTAATACACCTTCTTTAATAGCAATAACTCTTTCAAGTCCCATTCCTGTATCAATTGAAGGTTTTGGTAAAGAAGTTCTTGTGATTTTTCCATTAGCATCTTTGCTTTGCTCATATTGCATAAATACAAGATTCCAGATTTCTAAAAATCTATCACCTTCTCCCCCTAGATAATCTTCATCGCTAGAGAAGTGTTCACTTCCTTGGTCATAAAAAATTTCAGAACAAGGACCACAAGGACCTGTATCACCCATAGACCAGAAGTTGTCTTTATCACCAAATCTTTTGATTCTTGAAGCATCAATATGCTTTTTCCAAAGTTCATAAGCTTCATTATCACTATCATGAATGGTTACCCATAACTTATCAATAGGAAGCTCAAGATTTACAGTAATAAATTCCCATGCATAAGCAATTGCTTCTTCTTTGAAATAATCAGCAAATGAGAAATTCCCTAACATTTCAAATAATGTATGATGACGTGCTGTGTAACCAACATTTTCTAAGTCATTATGTTTTCCACCAGCTCTTATACATAATTGACATGATGTAGCTGTTGGATTTGCAGGTTTTGGGACTGCACCTGTGAAAATATCTTTAAATTGAACCATACCTGCGTTTGTAAACATAAGTGTTGGGTCATCAGGAACTAGTGGCATAGAAGAAATTACTTCGTGCCCTTTACTTTTGAAATACTCTAAATATTCTTTTCTAACATTCATAAAAATTATCCGTATTAAATTTTAAGGTAATATTTTAACAAAAAGTTTATTTAGCCAAGATTAGTGGGCTTTTTCTACAAGTTTATTTAAAGTTTAAATTAGTATAATTTTCTACATTACATAAAAAAAAGGAATAAATATGGGTAAATATACTGATTTAACTCCAGAAAACTTTGAAGCAGTTACAAACGCTGGTGTATCTCTAGTTGATTTTTGGGCTCCTTGGTGTGGACCTTGTAGAATGATTGCTCCAGTAATTGAAGAATTAGCTGAAGAGTTTGAGGGAACAGCAAATATTTGTAAAGTTAATACAGATGAACAACAAGACTTAGCTGTTAAATATGGAATTAGATCTATTCCAACAATTATCTTTATGAAAGATGGTGAAATTGTTGATCAAATGGTTGGTGCTTCTTCAAAACAAGCATTCGCTGATAAAATTAACTCATTATTATAATACTAAAGTATTAGTTTTTAAAAGGTAAGGTTTTTTAACCTTACCTTTTTTTATGTTTAAATTATCAAATTAATATAGATATCTTTATAAAACTTCAAAATGACATATTAAAGTCATTCTAATCTTTTATCATTTCATTATAAAAATTCAAAACGAAAGAAAAAGGAGATGTTATGAGCAATAATATGAAATTCGCAATTCCAATTATAATTGCAATTATTGTGGCTATTCTACCAACACCAGAAGGATTAACTGTAAATGCACAATATTTCTTCGCTGTGTTTTTAGGAGTTATTGTAGGATTAATTTTGGAGCCAATTCCACCTGCATTAATAGGTTTAATAGGTGTTGCATTTTGTGCAACTTTTGGATTAGTAGGTGATTCTGCAAAAGCAGCAAGAACTTGGGCTTTAAGTGGTTTCTCTAATGGAGTTATTTGGTTAATTTTCGCGGCATTCATGTTTGCTCTTGGTTATAAAAAATCTGGCCTTGGAAAAAGGATTGCTCTTTTACTTGTAAAAATGTTAGGTAAAACTTCACTTGGATTAGGATATGCAGTAGCATTTGCAGATGGTATCTTATCTCCATTTATGCCTTCAAATACAGCAAGAAGTGCAGGGACTATTTTCCCAATTGCTATTAATATTCCACAAATGTTTGGATCAACTCCTGAAAATGAACCAAGAAAATTAGGTTCATATATTTCATGGGTAGCAATTGCAGCAACAACAGTTACAAGTTCAATGTTCTTAACAGCACTTGCTCCAAATTTACTTGCAGTATCTTTAGTAGAAAAAAGTACAGGATTAGTAATTGAGTGGGGTCAATGGTTTAGTACTTTAGCAATTATTATGGTTCCTTTATTTTTGTTAGTACCACTTTTAGCATATATTGTTTATCCACCTGATCAAAAAAAATCTCCTGAAGCTCCAGCATGGGCAGCAGAAGAATTGAAAAAAATGGGTTCAATTACTAAAAATGAATTACTTATGTTAGGTCTTGGTTTACTTGCTCTTGCAATGTGGATTTTTGGTAAACAAATTGGAGTAAATGGTACAACAGCAGCATTAGCAGTACTTTGTCTTTTAGTTTTAACAAAAGTTATTTCATGGGAAGATGTTATTACTAATAAAGCTGCAATCAATGTATTTATTTGGTTCGCTACATTAGTTGCTATGGCCTCTGGACTTAAAAAAGTTGGGTTCTTAAAATGGGCAGCAGGTTTAATTTCTGCAAATTTAGTTGGAATGGATCCAACAACAATAGCAGTATTACTTGTAATTTTATTCTTTGTTTTCCATTATTTCTTTGCAAGTGTTACAGCACATACAGTTGCTTTATTACCTTTATTCTTAGGTGTTGCAATGAATTTATTACCTCAAGAAATGATACAACCTTTATCATTATTACTTGTAGGTTCGTTAGGATTAATGGGAATCTTAACACCGTATGGAACAGGACCATCTCCAATTTGGTATGGAGCTGGCTATATTTCACAAGCAAAATGGTGGCAGTTAGGTTTTATTTTTGGATCAATTTACTTAGGTGCATTAGTACTTCTTGGCTTTGTTATCTTATAAGCAAAAATAAATATATATTAAATGGTATTGAGTTCTTCTCAATACCATTTTTTAGATAAACTAGATTATAATACTCATCATGAAAAAAATCCTACTAATTTTTACTTTATTACAAGTTTATCTTTTTGCAAATAATTCTGTTTTGATAATTAACTCATATCATAAGGGTTATCAGTTTAGTGATAGCATTGTTAATGGTATAGAAAAAAAATTATATTCAAAACTAGATATTGACGTAAATATTTTATATATGGACTCAAAAAGAGTTACTTCACAAGAATATTATGAAAATCTCGAAAATCTCTATCGAGTGCAATTAAAAAATAGAAATTATGATTTAATTATTGCAATTGACAGATTTGCCTATGATTTTGTTTTAAGTGTTTGTGATAAATTTTTTAAAGACAAGCCTTTATTTGCTGTTGGAATAGAAAATTTTTCAATTGAAAAAGCTGAAAAATATGGAGTTTCGAATAGAGTTTCTGCTTTATTAGAAAGAAGGGATTTAAAGGCAAACTTAGCAATGATTAAAAGACTAATGCCAACTATTAAAAAGCTTTATATTATAAATGATAAAAGTCCTAATGCTTTACATACTGAACCTCTTATTAATGAAGTTATTAATAGTTTTGATGATAATTATGAACTTATATATTTAAAAGAAAATAATTTAGAAGATTTAAAAAAAAGATTCTCTAAATATAAGGAGGATGTTGCAGCACTTTTTATAAGGTTTTATAAAAATGAAAATGGAGAACTTAATAAAAACAAGTCCATTGAGAAGTTTATAAAAAATGCAAAAGTTCCTATTTTTATAACAGATTCACTTTTTATAAATAAGGGTGCAACAGGTGGTAAAATAGTTGATTTGACTCGTTTTGGAAATAGTGCAGGAGAAATGGCTCTTGATATTTTGAAAAAACAAAAATTTGAAATAAAAATTTCAGAAGATTTACATTATATTTTTGATTCACAAAAATTAAGTGAATTTATTTTGCCGGTTGATGTGTTAGATTATGATTATGAAATAGTAAATAAACGTTTAACTTTTTATGATAAAAATCGTGGTTTTATTGATTTGGTTTTTACTATTTCACCCTTACTAGTATTTCTTATTTTAGGACTTGTTCATAATATATATATGAGAAAAAAAGTTGAAAAAGATTTAAGACAAAGAATAGATTTTGATGAGGTTTTATTAAATGCCATTGAAAGTCCAATATTTTGGCAAGATGAGAAAGGAGTGGTAGTAGATTCTAATAATAATTTTTGTAAATTAATAAAATTAAATTGTAAAGATATCTATGGGAAAAAACTTGAAGACTTTGAACAAAACCGTAATGTTAAAAAGGTAATAAAAGTATTAAAAAAGTATGCAGAAGATAAGAAAGAAAATAATCAGTTTAAATATTTTGATGAGAATTTTGAAAAAAGAGTTTATTTAGTTAAACAAAGAAAATTTAAAAATGAAATATCTAAAAGTGAAGGTTTAGTTACAATTTTTACAGATATTACAAAAGAACAAGAAGTTGCAAAAGAGAAACAAAAAAATAAACAATTTATCATTCAACAATCAAAACTAGCAGAAATTGGAGAAGTATTCTCTTCCATTGCCCATCAATGGAAATCTCCTCTTGTTGAAATAACTGCAATTGCGCAAGAATTATTTTATACAAAAACTTGTAAAGAAATAAAAGAGGATGATAGTTTTGTAAGTGATATTATGAAACAAGTTGATTATATGACTACTACTATAAATGATTTCCAAAGATTTATAATGCCTTCAAATACAAAAGTTGATTTTGATATAAAAGAGACAATTGATTCTATGTTAGAAATCATAAATCATAATATTAAATATAATAATATAAAAATAAATCTTGATGTTAAGACAGATACAAATCTTATAATTTCAGGATATAAAAATGAATTTATGCAATCTTTTTTAAATATAATAAATAATGCAAAAGATGCATTAATGAAAAATGATTATAAAAATAGAAAAATAGAAATTAAAATTTTTAATGAAAATGCTAAACTTGTTATTACGATTGAAGATAATGCGGGAGGAATTGATAATCAAAATATTCATAAAATATTTAAACCCTATTTCTCTACAAAAAATGATGGACATGGAATAGGGTTATATATGAGTAAAATGATTATTGAAGATAAAATGAATGGAAAAATATTTGTACATAATACTAAAAATGGTGCATTATTTCATATAATATTGGGGCAAAATTATGAAAATACTAGTTCTTGAAGATAATAAAAGATTATCAAATGTTATAAAAAGTGCTTTAGAACAAGAGTCTTATCAAGTTGATTGTTTTTACGACGGAGATGATGCACTTGATGCTTTATCTAATGGATATTCATGTTTTATTTTAGATATAAATGTGCCTAATTTAGATGGTATATCTATTTTAGAATATATAAGAGTGAATCATTCTAATATTCCTGCAATAATAATTAGTTCAAATCATGATTTAGAAAAAATACAAAAATCTTATGAAATTGGTTGTGATGATTATTTAAAAAAACCTTTTTATATACTTGAATTAGTTCAAAAAGTTAAAAAACTTTGTATCTTGCCTAAAATGTTTTTAAAGTTTAGTGATTCTTGTAGGTATGATTTCGTAAATCATAGATTATTTGAAAATGATCAAGAATTTGAATTAACAAAAAAAGAGGTGCTTTTTTTAGAGTTGTTTTCTAAAAATTTACATCATGTAGCAACGTATTCTGAACTAGAAGAGTATGTTTGGGAAGGCGAAGAAACAAGCTTAGTTAATATAAGGTCAATGATAAAAAGATTAAGAAAAAAACTTCCTGATAATAGTATTATTATTATAAAAGGAATGGGCTATTCCTTAAATAAGAATGTATCTTTAAGTTAATCCTTAATCTTCAAAGATTATTTATTTTTGTTCAGGAATTTGGTCTGCATCTATTGAGTAGCCAATTCCTTTTACGATTTTGATTGCATTTTCAGGAATTTTTTTTCTAATTCTTTTTACTAAAGCCCTTACATTTATAAGTGTAGTCTCTTCTCCCTCCCAAACATAATCTTCAATTTCATCAAAACTAAAAACTCTATGAATATCTTTTGCGAGAAGTTCTAAGAATAGTATCTCTTTTTTAGCTAATTTTATTTCTTGTTCATTTTTGATTAAAAAATGTTTGTGATAATCAAAAATATAACCTTCTCCTAAATCTAATAAATTAGATTTTACCTTACAAAATTTTTGAACTTTCTGAACAAGTTCATACATAAAGAAAGGTTTTTTTAAATAATCATCACAACCAATTTCATAAGATTTTTGTATTTTTTCTAAATCATGATTTGAACTAATTATTATTGCTGGTACTTCATTATGGTACATTCTTATTGATTCTAAAATAGAAATCCCATCAATAGAAGGAACATTTATATCTAAAATAAAACATGAATATCCATTTGTGACCATATCTAACGCTTCTGCTCCATCTATTGTTGTATCTACTTGATATCCAGCTTTTGTTAAAGCTTGTTTGATTAATTTACTTAATCTTTCATTATCTTCTAATACTAAAATTTTCATTTTGTTAACTCCAATTGAATAGTAAACCTAGCACCATTATTTGTATTTGAGACATTAATTGTCCCTCCAATTTTATCTTCTATAATTAATCTTGCCATATATAATCCAATTCCATGTCCATCTTTTTTAGTTGTAAAATATGGTTCAAATATTTGATTTATATATTTAGAAGGAATTCCTCCTCCATTATCTTCAATATCTATTTGAACTTTATTGTTTATATTTTTTATATTTATATTTATAATACCTTGTGAGATTTTATCTTTACTTTTTTCTTTTATAATTGATTCTTTCGCATTATTTACAATATTTAAAAGAGTTTGCATTAACTCATTTTTATATCCTAAAATCATTAGATCTGTATTCTTTTCAACTTTTACATTTACATTTATGTAATTGTATTTAATATTATGACGTATAATTTCTAACATCTCTTCTACTGATTCATTTATATCAAAAACAATTTTTTGAGTTGAGGGCATTATAAATTTTTGGAAACTATTTATAGTTTCTGTCATATATTTGACCTGGAACATAATTTCATTTACAAATTTGTCATCTTCTTCTTTTATCTCTCCCTCTTCATTATAAAGTTTTTCTTGGGCGATTGTTGCAATTTCAACAAGAGGAGATTTCCATTGGTGGGCAATTGAAGAGAATACTTCTCCAATTTCTGCTAATTTTGATTGTTGAATAACAAACTCTTGATGTTTCCTTTTTTCTTTTATTGCTTGTTTTTCTTTTGTAATATCAGTAAAAACTGTAACTGTTCCTTTTGTTTTAAAGATATCTTCTGTGTAATTCGTTTGATCTATTAAATAGGTATACTCTTCTTTATCAAAGCCTTTTATAACCATCTGATTCTCTTCAATTGCATTATTAATAAAAGATTTTAAACTTTCACTTATAGTTTCATTTTTACCTAAATTCATATAATCTTGTAAAGTTTTTCCTTTTACTTCAGGGCAAGGTAGATTCATAAAATCACAGAACTTAGCATTTGAATCAACTATTCGTCCTTTTTCATCTTGCCATACAATAGGGGCTTTAATAGAGTCTAATAATACTTTATCAAACTCCATTCTTTGTTTAAGTAATTTAGCACTTTTTATTCTTAAGTATAAATTGTGAATTAGTCCTAAAATTAGAAATAATAAAAATGGTGAAATAATAAAAACAAAATCAACAAATTCTCTATGCTTATCTAAAAAGCCTAAAGGAGTATTAACATATTTATAATCTACATTTAAAATATTGGGATGAAGTTTGAACTCTTTTATTTTTTCAAAATCAAATTGATATTCAAAAGTTTCTTCAACTTTTACAAAAGGAGTTTCAAGGCTATTATCTAAAATTCCTAAAATATCTTCTCCTGATTTTACCCCTAGGTTTTCAATTGGAACTAATTTTCCTCCTGTTGATCCTTTTCCTATAAAAAGTGTGTCAGTTGAGAAAACAGGTATTTTACTAGAATTTATCATTTCAGCAATTTCGCTATTTTTATAAAGATGTCCATCTTTATCATTATAAAATCGTATAAAGAATACAGCCTCATTTGGCACATGAGTAGAGAATTTATCTTTTAAATCAGCTAGTGTTGAACTTCTTATATATTGAATCTCAAATTTATTATTTAAATCGTTTATTGCACTTTGTATAAAGGGGTCAGAATCATCTCCATTTTCACTTTTGTCGTTTATTATGTATAGTTTTTTTAGTTTTGGCATTAGTCTATATATCATTTTCACAATATCGCTAATAGCTCTTTTTTCAAGCAGTCCTGAAACTTTTTCTTGTAAGTTATATTTTCTTACTTCATCTCTTGAAAACTGCTCAATACCTACAAAATATATTTCTTCATCAGTAAATAATTCATGGTAGTTTTGTAAGCAAAATTCATAAGCAAATTTATCTATAGCAACCACTAAATCATATTTACTTTTTGAAAGTTGCAATTTATATAAATCTTTTAATTCTTTATAATATGTAGGAGAGGCAATTCTTTTTGAGTCCATATATAGAACAGTTGAATTAATTTTTGTAGCATATAAAACAGATTCTAAACCGTTTAGAACATCATCACTCCATTGAAAACCCCTATGATATGAATTAATAATTAATACGTTTTTTTGGTTATTTGCAAAGAGGTTAATATTTGATAATAAAACAATGCTTATTAAAAATAAAAAAACTTTGAATTTCATGTTATTTCCTTATCTTAAATAAGAGATTTTATCCAAATATATAAAGAGGGAATTTAAAATTCCCTTCTTATATTAATATTTGAAATACATATCTTGTAATGCTTGTTTGTCTTGAGTTTTACTAAGACCTAACATTAATAAAATTCTTGCTTTTTGAGCATTTAAACTATCAGTTGCAATAAATCCATATTTTTCATCATCAACTTCATTATGTAAAGTTGTTCTACCTGACCCAACTCTTGAGCTTCTAGCAACTACAACACCAGCTTTACTAGCTTTTGCTAAAGCTTCCATAGTTAGAGGGAAAGGATTACCATTACCCATACCTGAATGAATAATTCCTTTTGCACCAGCTTTTACAGCAGCATTAACAAATAAATCAGTATCATCAGCATGACCATATACAATATCTACTCTAGGAAGAGAGTCTATTTTAGAAATATCAAATTCAGTATCAACAGTGTGTTTTCTAAGTGTTTGCATATAATAATTTACAGCACCATAATAAACAGTACCAATTTTACCT
>JBFHGG010000076.1:0-13562 GCA_041583235.1 Halarcobacter sp. | reverse complement strand
CTAATAAAAGCGAATGTGCATTATGAAGTCTAAGTTGTTTGATAAATTGTATTGGGGATAAAGAAGTTGCTTTTTTAAAGTTTTTATGCAATGAAGGTATACTCATACTTGCAAATCTTGCTATTTCATCTATTGTAATATCATTTTTAAAGTTTTGTTCTAAAAACTTTATTGTAGGAATTATTTCGTGTACTTTTGTATGGTGTTGAACACTATTTCTTAAAATATGTCCTTGTGGAGATTTTAAGATTTCATAAAAAATCTCTCTAATAAAAGATTTACTTAGTACTTTTATATCCATTGGATTATTAACAGTATCTAATAATCTTTCCAAGGAGTTTTTAATAGTTTTATTTATAGGTGAAGTTGTTATTATTTGTTCAGTTTTTTTATCTAATTGCCACTCTTTTAGCTCATCAAAATTTTTTAATAGTTCACTAACAATATTAGAATCAAGATAAATAATTACTCCTAAGCAAGGATTTTCAGGTGAACTTTTAATAAGTTCTGCTTCTACTGGCACTTTTACTGTACCTATTAAATAAGAGTTTTCATCGTAAACAAATTTTTCTTCCCCTAAATATAAATTTTTACTTCCTTGAACAAGAATACAAATTGAGGCGGGTAAAACTGAGTTTATTTTTTTATATGCAGTTGAGACTTTAAATAGTTCAACACCCTTAATTCCTATGTAATTTAAGCCTTCATTTATTGCTAGTTTATTTATTTTATCTTTTAACATTTTAAAACCTTTATATATAATTATAACAATAAAACTTCATTTTTATATATAAAATGAAGAATAATGATATTTTTATGCAAATAATTGAGATTAATGATATAGCTATAAATCTAATTAGTTGTTAAAATTTAAGAAAAATATTGGAGGGTAAGATGAGTAAATTAGAGGTTAATCCTTTTGGAAAAGATGGTTGGACACCAGAAAAATTAAGTTCACTAAAAGGAAAGACATATTTAATAACAGGAGGTAATGCAGGAATAGGATTTGAGGCAAGTAAACTGCTTTCTTCTAAAGGTGCAAAAGTTATTATACTTTCTCGTAATACTGAAAAAGTTAATACTGCAATTAAAAAAATCAAAGTAGAAAATAAAAATGCAGATATTAATTTTATTAAGTTAGATCTTGCTTCTTTAGAATCAGTTAGAAATGCTGCTAAAATAATTAATAATAGTTTACTAAAAATTGATGCACTAATTTGTAATGCAGCAATTGCTCAAATTGCAAAACAAAAATTTACTGTTGATGGATTTGAGAGTCAATTAGGGGTTAATTACTATGGAAACTTTCTTTTATGTGGTCTATTATTTGACAAGATAGAAAAAACTAATGGAAGAATTGTTTTAGTAAGTAGTCTAGCCTATAAAATGGGACATAAAAAAATTCAATTTGATGATATGAACTTTGATAAAAACTATCATGCAAATAATGCTTATAGTCACAGTAAACTAGCACTAATGATTTTTGCATATGAATTACAAAGAAGAGTAAAAAAAGAGAATAAAAATTTACAAGTTCAAGTTTGTCATCCAGGTTCTTCTAAAACAACGCTTATAAGAGAAGATGCAAATCTTATAACAAGAGTTATGTACAAGCTTTTAACTCCTTTATGGCAATCAGCCCAAAAAGGCTCATGGCCAGAGGTTTTATGTGCTACTGAAGATAATCTTGAAGATGAGTCATTTTATGGAGCAACTAAACGTGCTGAAATGATTGGACCAATAGGTAAATCAACTCTCTTATCTTTTGTTTTAGATAAAAAAGTTGCAAAAAAACTTTGGAATGTTTCTGAAGAAAAAACAGGATTTAAGTGGTCTTTATGAAAAAAATATTTATTAGAAAATGAGAAAAATGAATTAATAATTACAATAATCTTTTTTAAATTCACTAGGTGTTTTATTTTCTAATTTTTTGAAAAATTTAATTAAGTTTGTTGCTTCATCAAAATCAAGTATATTTGAAATTTCCTGAATACTTAAACTTTCATCCAGAAGGTATCTTTTTATCTCAAAAAGTAGGAATTCATTTAGATAAGTTTTTGTAGATTTACCTGTATATTTATTTAATAAATTAGTTAATGTACGTGCAGAAATATTAAGTTCTCTTGAATAATTATCAACTTTCATACTGTATTTATGGGAATTATGAACAATATTTAAAAATTTTTGATAAATAATTTGATCTTTATCTTTTAAGTTTAAGGTTTGCTTTTTTCTTTTTCTTTTTAATTGTAATAGTAGAGATTGTAATAAAGATTGTAAAATTGGTTCTTTAAATTCATCATCATTTGTTTTTAATTGACTATTTATAATATTTATATTAATTAGTATATCATTAAAAGAGTTTAGATCTAAGTTCATATGTACAGGATATCTCATATAATCAAAAATATCATAAACACTATTTTTTACTAATCTATTTAAAAAAGTATCTGTAAATTCTAATAAATAACAATCTAAATCTGGATTTATTTTAAAACTATGAACCTGATTTCTTTTTACAAAAAATATACTTCCTTTTTTGTATTTATACTCTTTAAAATCTATATTATGAGAACCTTCTCCTTCAACTACAATCATAATTAAATTGAAGTCTAATATATGAGGCTCTTCTAAATTATGATTAGCTTTTTTTTCAAATAGAGTTTTCATATTAGCTATTTGAAACTCCATTTTAGTATGATATAATTTAACTTTTGTAAAGGGTATATTCAAGAGTCTTTTTTTTCTATTTTGCATAGATTCATTTTATCAAAATTTTCTTTTTCTTTTGTTATTAAAGAAAGAATTATTATTATCAATGAAAAAACTGATGCAATTAAGAATATATTAGCGTAATCTCCTGGAAAAAATTCACTAAATGTAGCTAAAAATTGCCCAAGAAAAATTAACATGGCATACAAAGAGAGATTTTTACTTAAACTTTTTTTATTACTTTTTTCTATAGTCATATGATTTAGCATAGGAATTGAAAATCCAAAGCCAAATCCAAGAAAAATAGCTGCAATGATAAAAGCAATATTATCACTAGAAAAATAGAAAAGTATGTGTGCAATCATATAAGAAATAAATGCTAATGTAACTACTAAGTTTTCACTTATAAGCTTTGTTAATTTTGGAATTATTCCTGCTGCAATAATTGCTATAAATGAGATAAAAGCTAATAAATAACCAATTTTATCTTCAGTAAATCCAAATTTAGGTAAATAAAGAGGAAGACTTATAATAGCAATAAAAAATAAAAACATTGAAAAAAGGACAGCTAAAAAAACTCTTTTTAAAGAGTTGTCTATTCTTACATTCTCATCAATTGTTTTTTCATTTATAATATGATTCTTTGGCTTAGGAATAAATAACAATAACATAACTAAAAAAATCCAAGCAAATAAGTATAAAAAGAAAGGGTATTGCCATGCAATAAAAGATAAAAAACCACTAACAGCTAAAATAATAACTCCCCCAAGCTCTATTGAAATAGCTTGTAAAGCGATAATCTTAAGTCTTTTTTCACCTTGGAAGAAGTGTGTAATTAATCCATTTACTGAAACCAATACAATTCCTGTAGCCCCACCTAATAAAAACCTATCTAAAAAAACAAAGATGCTTCCTTGTATAAACATTCCTGCAGCCCCTAAAAGACCATAAAAAAACAGTCCTATTTTTAAAGCATCATAGTATCCTAGTTTTTCAACAATTTTTCCAAAGAAAAAACTAAATATAACTACCCCTAAAGATGGAATAGTTATTAGCCATGGTGCATACTCTTCTACTCCTAGATTTAATGATATAGTAATAAGTCCAGGTGCAACTACGGTTCCTACCATTATTGTTAAGCTTGCAATTATCAAAAGGGAAATTACTCCCATTTTTGAGATATAGACTTCGTTCATTTCTTTCCTTTGTATAATATATTACCACTTATATAGATAGAATATAAGTGATAAATAATTGCAATTAAAGATAGTATTCCAGCAAATATAGTTAGAGCTTCCCAATTAAATGTGCTAATTACTTTTACCCCTAAAATAGAACCTATGGCAGCACCTAAATAATAAAACAACATATAAACGGCATTCACTCTACTTTGAGCTTTTGGGTCAATTGAAAATATTCTAAATTGATTTGGAATTTGTGCTCCAAAAACTCCTAAATCTACTAATAAAATGCCAATAACTAAGCCAATTAAAGAATCACCAAATAAAAACATTATTAAAAACCCAGTAATAATAAAAGTTAATGCAATAGTAATTAGTCTATTTGCTCCCATATCATTAATGAATTTTCCAGATATTTTTGCTCCAAAAATGCCTGCTAATCCAACAAAACCAAAAAGCCCAGCTTGCTGAACACTATATGAAAAATTATTACCCATCACATGAATTGCTAAAGCAGCCCAAAGAGCATTAAATGCAGCAAACCATAAAAACCCTGTTAGTGTAGCTTGCCTTAAAACTGCATGTATTTTAATAAGTTCAAACATTGATTTTATAAGTTTAAAATATGGTAAATTTACTGAAGTTTCATTATTTGGTAGGATTCTATTTAAAAGTAAGCCAATGAAAATGGCTACAATAGCTGCAAATAAAAAAACACTTTCCCAAGCAAAATATTGTGCAATACTTCCACTGATAGTACGTGATAGTAAAATCCCAATAGTAAGCCCCATCATTACAGTTGCAATATTTTTTCCTTTTTCTTCAGGCTTTGATAAAGATGCAACTAAGGGAATTAACTGTTGAGTAATATTTGCACTAAGTCCCACTATAAAAGTTGCTAATAGCAAGGTTAAAAAATTTGGTGCAAGATAAATAGAAAATAATCCAATACTTAGAGAAACACTGAGATAAGAAATTAAAACTTTTCTATTCATAGTATCTCCTAGAGGAGATATTAATAAAATAGCTACTGCATATCCTAGTTGTGAAGCAGAAGGGATATATCCTAAATAGATATCATTAACTCCCATTGAAGTTCCAATTGCAGGAAGCAAGGGCTGATTGTAATAAAGGTTAGAAACAATTGCTGCTATAGATACTGCAATAAGTAGAACTAAACTTCTACTTAATACTACACTTTTTTCTTCTATTATCACACTATCTCTTTTTATTTTTTGTTAAAATACTTAATTCAGATATACAAATAGTTATTAAAATTAAAGCAATTGTCATTAGAAAAGGTTTAGGAGTAGGTCTTACAAATTGTTCAATTATAATTGCACTAATCATAGTAGAAAGGAGTAATACAAATCCAAGAATTTGAAACTTATCTTTTAACTCTATTTTTTTTATAAAAAGAGAAGAAAATAAAAGTACTGCAATTAATAATTCGACTAATCCCGTAAAATACATAAAAAAGTTTGCATTTACAGGTAATACTGTTGAAAACATTGTGAATGATTTTACACTAATAGGCATTGCTTGTAATTTAGGTATTGCAAATTTAATCATTATTCCTGTGCTAATAAGAATAAAAATAATTCTTATGAATTTAAAAAACATCATAATTCCTTTTATAGATTTTTATTTGTATTGTAGCTTTGAAAAAAAATCATTAAAAGGTAAATATTTGAAATATCATGGTAAAAAATGGAAAATTTTTATTTATTTTTGATTTTATACAAATAGTTATAAAATAGACAAGAAAATTTGAATTTTTTGAATTTACTTTATATAATATATATAAGGAGTTTTTCATGAACAGACGGGACTTTTTAAATACTATGACTTTTGCAGTATCACTTTCCCCTTTGTTAGTTCAGTCAGCTTTCTCTAAGACTGATACATTACTTTTAAAACAAATTCCTTCAAGTGGAGATATAATCCCTGCTATTGGTATGGGAACTTGGATAAGCTTTAATGTTGGTGGAAGTAAAAGACTTAGAGATGCTAGGACTGAAGTTTTAAAAACATTTTTTGAAATGGGTGGAAAGATGGTTGATTCTTCTCCTATGTATGGTTCTGCAGAAGAGGTTATGGGATACTGTTTAAAAAAACTTGGATATCCAAAATCACTGTTTTCAGCAACAAAGATTTGGACTTCAAGTAAAAGTAATGGTAAAGAGCAAATACTAGATTCTGAAAACTTATGGGGAGTAAAGCCTTTTGATTTATTTCAAATTCACAATCTTTTATCTTGGGAAGAGCATTTAGAAACACTTTTAGAGAAAAAAAGAAAAGGTGAGGTCAAATATATTGGTATAACTACATCTCATGGAAGTAGGCATGAAGAGTTAGAAAAAATTATGAGAATACAAGAAATTGACTTTGTACAGTTTACTTATAATGTACTTGACCGTGAAGTAGAGAGTAGATTATTGCCATTAGCAAAAGAAAAAGGAATTGCAGTAATTATTAATAGACCATTTCAAGGAGGAGATCTTTTTGATTATTTTGAAAAATATCCTTTGCCAAAATGGAAAAATGAATATGATATTAAAACTTGGGCACAATTTTTTCTAAAATTTGTTATTTCACATCCTGCTGTTACTTGTGCAATTCCTGCAACTAGTAAAATTGAACATATGAAAGAGAATATGACTTCAATGTATGGAAAAATACCTGATGAAAGAGGTAGAGCTAAGATGATTCAATATATTGAGAGTTTATGATAAGAGTTGTTGTTCCTTATTCAAAAGAGGTCTTAGACTCTGTTATCTATGAATATCAAGAGTTCTTTTGGCCTATTCAATTTATTTTTATTTTTTTAGCTTTGTGGGTCCTTTATGCTATTTGGAAAAATGAGAATCAAAATAATAAATTTATAATAAGTATATTAAGCTTTTTTTGGATTTGGATTGCTGTTGTTTATGAAATGAATTATTACCTTTTTATAAACTGGTTTGGCTTTTATATCGCTTGTTTTTTTATTTTACAGGCTTTGCTTTTATTATGGTTTGGACTTATTAAAAAAGAGCTTGTTTTTGTAAAAAACAGAGCCTCTTTAATAGCTGCTTTTTCTCTTATAGTTTTTTATCCAATAATACAAATATTAAGTGGTATGCACTATTTTGAAATTTCAATTATTGGAATCTTACCTGATATAACAGTTGTTTTTTCATTAATATTACTTTTTATGAATACCCAAAAAAGAATTTTTGGTCTTTTTATTATTCCTATTATTTGGATCTTTTTTAGCCTTTATTGGAATTATTTATTAGTCTTTAATTAATGTTTATATTTTTTAAATAATTACTTTAATGGAAGTCAATAAAGATTAAATAAGAAAAATAGATGATTCTATTATTTTGCTAAAGAAGCATCTATCCATTCTATAAATTTTTCAGGATTTTCAATAACATCAGCTGAGAGTTCATAATAAGATTCGATTATAGGTCTATTTGGAAATGGCTTGAAAGGTTTTGCTCCTGCAATTAAAAATTTCTCTTTTGTAGTTTCATTTACTTTTAAATAGACAGTATCATCAAATACGAATGCAAATACTTCTCTATAACGATAAAGTGCTACACCTCCAAACATCTTACGTTTAGAAATTCCTTCACAAGAGCTCAGTTGATCAAGTATATATTCCAAAAAGTTTTTAGACACGGCCATTATATTTTCCTATAATTTTTTCATAATATGAGACAAGTAATTAAAATTATCTCATATTATTTAGTATTATTTTTTACTATTTATTTCTTTTATCATTCGTCTTAATGCATATACAAAACTTTCAGGACTATCTTCTTGTGAAAAATGGTTTACATTTGTTAATATTTGAATATTTCCTTTAGGATAAAAAGAACGCCATTTTGCAATTGTTGCAGCATCTGCAAACCATGGATCTTTTTCTCCAAAGATAAATTCTACTGGCTTATCTGCAAGTAGAGGTAATTTTGTTTCTAACTTTTGTAATAAAGGTTTAGCATCTGTTATTTGATGAGGAAAAACTAATGTGCCTTTTCTAGATTCAAGTGAAGGGAAAGGCATTTTATATGCATCTGTAATTGCTTTATTATTTTTTGATTTTTCATTTAAAGTACTGGTTAAGAGTGTTTCTGCAAAATAATTATTTTCAATAAGTAGTTTTTTCATTTTTGGTGTTTTCATCATTTCTGAGAATTCAACTAATGCCTTATTAGATTCCCATGCCCAAGTATTTGAAATAACTAAACCTAAAATATTTTCAGGATTATCAGTAGCAACACTTAATCCAATAGGTCCACCCCAATCTTGAACAACAATGATAAATTTATCTAATTTTAAATGATCATGTAATAAAGCTTTAACCCATTTTATATGTTCTTGTGGTGTAAAGTTATAATTTTTTGGAGTATCTGAAAAACCAAAACCTGGTAAATCAAAAGCAATTACTCTAGCTTCTTTAGATAAACCTTTAATTATATTTCTATTTAAAAATGACCAATCTGGATTACCATGAGTTAAAACAATTGGAATACCTATCCCTTCATCAATATAATGCATGGAAACACCATCTTTTTTAAACCAATTACTTCTAAATGGATACTCATTTTTATCCACTATAAAAGGTCTTTGTTTTTTATTGGTTATATCTTTATTAAAGATAACTGGATCTGGTTTTTGATCATAAATAATTGCTTCTGCCAATGCATTAGTGACTAATGATGGAAACAATAATGAAGCCATTATTAGTGATATAAAGAAAGATTTTTTTTTCATATTTCGTCCCTTAAAATTTTATTAATAAAATAATACCACTTGGTATTTTAATCTTTGCTTAAATAAAGTACTGATTGGTATTTTAAAATAATTTTAAATTTATTAATTATTTAAATACAGAAAAGGCTAGAACTAACATATCTTTAACAAGTAAAATATTTGTGCCATTGTATATTTTTGTCATTGCAATACTTACTTGTGAATCAATATAATTTACAGCAAGTTCTGTAGAAATATTTTTAGGGAATTCATTTTTATTTTTTGCAGTTTCTATCCATCTTGTAAAGGATTTATTAAATTCTTCTTGAATAAGCTCTATTTGTTTTTTGCTTTCTACTCCTAAAGGATAGTTTGAATCTCTAGATCTTAAAAATAAGCAGCCATTTAAATTAGGACTTTCTACTGTTAATATTGAAATATATTTATCTAATATCTCTTTAAATGGCTTGTTTTCTCTAAATATTTTATGTATCTCTTTTAATACCTTTTTATTATAATGTATTAAAACATTTTTTATTAAGCCATCATCATTTCCAAATTCCCTATAAATTCCAGGTTTAGATACATTGGCTCTTTTACAAATCTCATTTAAAGAAATAGCTTCAATGCCTTCTTCCCAATATGCTTTCATACTTATATCTAATATATATTCTTTATTTAAGGTTTTTGGTCGTCCTCTTGAACGTTTATTATTTTCTATAATCATTTTAGTACCTTCTGGTATAATAATTTAATTATATTAACGCAGGATTCTTTAAAGTAAAATAAGATGAATAATATATAAATATTTTAAGATAAGACTTGACATTGTAGAATTATTATTCTATAATTTTATAAATGGAGATACAAAATGGCAAGACCAACAGAATATGATTTAGAAAAAGTACTAGATAATGCAATGGAATTATTTTGGCAAAAAGGATATGAAAATGTATCTATGGCTGACTTAGTTTCTCATACAGGTCTAAATCGTAGAACTATGTATTCTTTATTTAAAGATAAAGAGGGCATTTTTAAAGATGCTTTAGATAATTATTATATAAAAAGGTCATCAAAAAATATCGAATTATTAAAAAACAATCCTGGGAAAGAAGGTATTGTAATATTTTTGGAAAAATTTATTTTTGATAAAAATTTTAGAGGATGTTTATTTACAAATTGTATGGGAAAAGAGGAATTTATGAGAGAAGATGCCTTTAGTATTCCAAAAGAATTTTTTATAAGTCTTCAAAAGCAAATTGAAAATAATTTAATTGATGCCTCAAAAGAGGGTGAGTTTACTGGTGATGCAAAATCAATGGCACTTACTATTATTACGTTAATTCACGGTATGAATGTTCATGGTAAATATAATCACTCAAAAGAAGATGGTGAAAATATTATAAAAAATATTGTAAAAATGATTCAATAATTTTTTTTATTAATTATAGAATTATTATTCTATAATTAATAAATAAATATTGAATTATTTTTTAAAGAAATATAGAATAAATATTCTATTATAAAATAAAGGAGAAAAATGTCCACACTAGAAGATGAAATAAAGAAATTTCAAGAAGAGTTTGCTTCAAGAATACCAACAGATTTTGCAGCAGCAGGTAAGGCAGATGTAAAACGCTTAACAGAATTAAAAATTAGTAAGCATGCATTGCAAATTGGAGATAAAGCTCCTAATTTTGTTTTACCTAATGCTTTAGGGAATAGTATTTCTTTGTATGAAACTTTAGAAAACAATGATTTTGTCTTATTAAATTTTTATAGAGGAATTTGGTGTCCTTATTGTAATTTAGAGATAAATGCATTAAGAAAAATAAGTGATGAGTTAAATACATTAAATACAAAAATAATTGCTATTTCTCCTGAAACTCCTGATTTAAGTTTAAGTATGAAAGAGAAGCATGACTTGGAGTTTGAAGTTTTAAGTGATACTGATTACAAAGTTGAAAAAGAGTATGGATTAACTTTTTCATTAAGCGAAAAAATAAGAGCATTTTATGAAAGTTTTGGAATAGATATTCCAAAGTCTACAAATAATAATAGTTATGATTTGCCAATACCAGCAACATATATTGTTAATAAAAGTAAAGAGATAGTTTTTGCATTTATAGATGAGGATTATAAAAAAAGATGTGAACCTCAAGATATTTTAGATGCCGTTAAAAATAATAAATAAAAAGGAAATAGTATGTCAAAATTAATAGATGAAATAAAAAAATATCAAGAGAGTTTTAGAAAAAAAGCTCCTTTGGAAGTTCAAGAAATAATGCTAGCTGCAACAAAAAGTTTAGAAGATGAGAGTATTAGTAAGAATGCTTTTAAAACTGGAGATAGTGTAAAAGAGTTTACTTTACCTAATGCTATAGGAAAAGATGTTTCACTTTTTAAAACTTTAGAAAATAATGATTTTGTAATTATTAGTTTTTATAGAGGGCCTTGGTGTGCATATTGTAATTTTGAGTTAAAAGCCTTACAAGATAGAAATGATGAATTTAAAGCTTTAGGTGCAAAAATCTTTGCCATTTCTCCTCAATCTCCTGATTCTAGTTTAAGTACAAAAGAGAAACATGATTTAGAGTTTGAAGTTTTAAGTGATGCAAATAATATTATTGCAAAAGAGTATGGACTTGTTTTTTCATTAGCTGAGGAATTAAGACCTATTTATAAAAGTTTTGGCATTGATATTCCTGCTCATAATGAAGAAGAATCTTATGAATTGCCAATGCCTGCTGTTTATGTAATAAATAAAAATAAAGAGATAATCTTTTCTTTTATTGATGAAGATTATACAAAAAGATGTGAGCCTCAAGATATAATTGATATTATAAAAAAAAGTAGTAAATAATTAAAAGGAAGGTCTTGCCTTCCTTTATTTTCAATAAAATTATATTTATCCCATAAATAAAATTATTAATTAACATTTCCTTCCTACTAAAAGTACAAATTTTTTATATAATTACACTATTAAAATGAAGGAATAAATTATGAAAATAGGTATATCATCTTGTCTTTTAGGAAATATGTGTCGTTATGATGGTGGTCATTCAAAAGATGGTTTTATTGTAAAAGAACTTGGAAAATATTTTGATTTCGTTCCTTATTGTCCTGAAAAAATGATTTTTACAACTCCTCGAGAAGCTATAAGATTAACTAAAAAAGATGGTATTGTAAAAGTAAAAACATCTACAACTAATAAAGATGTTACACAAGAAGTAGAAGATATTTCAAATCAACTTGCAAATGAAATTCAAGAAAATGAAATTTGTGGTTTTATTTTTAAATCAAAATCTCCAACTTGTGGTATGGAAAGAGTAAAATTATATCCTGAAAATAAATCTGGTCAGAGTGAAAATACAGGTATTGGAATATTTGCAGGGAAGGTAAAAGATAAGTTTCCTCTTTTACCTGCTGAAGAAGAGGGAAGACTAAATGATGCATGGCTTAGAGAAAACTTTCTTATGCAAATATTTGCATATAAACATATATTTGAATTTTTAAAAACAAATCCAAGTGCAAAAGAGCTAGTAGAATTTCACACTTCATATAAATATTTAATTTATGCAAAGTCCCATGAAGCATATAAAGAGCTTGGAAGAATAGTAGCAAATCATGAAAAAAAAGATATAAAGTTAGTACTAGAAGAGTATAAACATTCATTTTTGAATGCAATCTACCAAAAAGGTACGATTTCAAATACATACAATATTATTTTACATATTTATGGTTACTTTAAAAAACTTATTACAAAAGAAGAAAAAGAAGAACTTTTGGAAGCTTTTGAAGAGTTTAAAAATGAAATCATTCCTTTAATTGCAATTATAAAACTATTAAATCTTTATACAAAAAGATTTGATATTGAATATTTAAAAACTCAAAAATTTTTAAATCCATATCCAAAAGAGTTGGCACTTCGTTCAACTGTAAAGGCTTATAAATGAGTCAAATCCTTTGGTTTAGAAGAGATTTAAGAGTATTAGATAGTGCTTTATTATCTTTTTCAAAAGAAAAAGTTTTACCTATTTTTATCTTTGATAAAAATATTTTAGGAAAACTTCCTTTTGATGATAAAAGAGTTACTTTTATATATAAATCTGTTTTACAATTAAAGAAAAAATTACAAGATATGGGTCTAGATTTAGCTATTTTTTATGATGAGCCAATTAATGTTTTTAGAAAATTAAAAAACAAAGGTTTTGATGAAGTTTTATGTTCTATTGATTTTGATTCTTATGCAAAAAAAAGAGATAAAGAGATTGAAAAAATAATACCACTTAGAAGATATTTAGACTCTTTTATCTTAAATCCAAATGATCATTTAAAAAGTGATGGAACACCTTATAAGGTCTTTACTCCTTTTTATAAATCCCTAAATATGATTACTTCTTCATCTTCAATTGAGACTTTTAAAAGAAGTGAAAACTTAGAAAAAATAGAGTTTGATTATGATAGTTTTTTAAGTCTAAAAGAGATGGGTTTTGAAGAACAAGATTTGCCAGATTTTTTACAAAAAGATGCTTATACTTTATTAGATGAATTTAAAATAAGAATTTCAGATTATAAAAAAGCTAGGGATTTTTTCTATTTAGATGGAACATCTAAAATATCAGTTCACTTAAGATTTGGACTTATTTCACCTAAAGAGATCTTTAACTATTTTAAAAAATTTAATGATGAAAATAGTGAATTTTTCATTAGAGAAATTTTTTGGAGAGAATTTTATAACTATATTTTGTTTCATTATCCATATTCAGAAAGTAAAAACTTTAATAATATAGAAATAAAATGGAGTGAAAATCAAGAGAATTTTGAAAAATGGTGTGAAGGAAAAACAGGAGTTCCTATTATTGATGCAGCAATGAGGCATTTGAATAATACAGGAACTATGCATAATAGATTAAGAATGATAGT
>JBFHGG010000075.1:0-14176 GCA_041583235.1 Halarcobacter sp. | reverse complement strand
CTCACCAATAGCTTCTCCTGTAGCAAGGTCGATATCAGTATTGTGTAAAGGGCAGCAAACCATATGTTCGTGCACTAATCCTTCACTTAATTTCCCTTGTTTATGTGGGCAGATGTTATTTATTGCAAAAATTGAGCCATCTCTTGTTTTAAATAAGGCTATTTCTTCTTCTCCAATTATTACTTTTCTTGAACCCATTTCAGGGATATTTTCTTCTTCTATTACTTTAATCCAAGTTGCCATTATACTGTTTCCTTTGCTTCATAATTTGGTAAATTTTCTTTGTCAATAACTATTGGATTAAACTCTTTTGTAAATCCATCTTCAATGGCTTTCGCCCAAGGATCAATTTGAGCTGATCTTTGTGATTCGTCAAAAGATGCAGCATACATTTCTCTTTTTTCATTATCAAAAAGTACTTCTTTTACATATTCTAAGCCAACTCTTTCAATCCAATGAGCAGTTCTTTCTAAATAATATGCATCTTCTCTATAAAATTGCATATATGCTTTTACATATTCAAATAATTCTTCATCAGTTTCAACTTTACATAAGAAGTCTGTAACTCTAACTTTTATACCACCATTTCCAGCAACATGGATTTCCCATCCTGAATCAACACCTATAATTCCAAAGTCTTTAATAGTAGCTTCAGCACAGTTTCTAGGACATCCCGAAACTGCAATTTTATATTTATGTGGTGTCCAAGATCCCCAAGTTAGTTTTTCAATTTGAACACCCATATCCATAGCATCTTGAGTTCCAAATCTACACCATTGGTTACCAACACAAGTTTTGACTGTTCTAAGTCCTTTAGCATATGCTTGTCCAGATACAAAACCTGCGTCATTTAAATCTTTCCACATAGGTTCAAGTTGCTCTTTTTTAACTCCAAGCATATCAAGTCTTTGTCCACCTGTAAATTTTACAGTTGGAACATCATATTTAACAGCAATATCTGCCATATCTTTAAGTTCTTGAGGTGAAGTTAATCCTCCCCAAATTCTTGGAACTACTGAGTAAGTACCATCTTTTTGGATATTTGCAAATACTCTATCATTTACAAGTGCTGAACGTTTATCATTTTTATATTTATCATCATTGTATTTAACTAGTAAATAGTAGTTAATAGCAGGTCTACATTTAACACAACCATCATCTGTTTTCCAATCAAGTTTTTTAAATACTTCATATACATTATTAAAATCATTTGTATTAATAGTGTCTTTAATCTCTTTATGTCCAACATCACAACAATCACAAATACCTTCAACTGTATCGTTGTATTCATCACCTAAGGTATTAACTAAAATTTGCTCAACTAAACCTAAACAAGAACCACATGAAGCTCCAGCTTTTGTACAGGATTTTACGTCACCTAGAGTTTTTAAATCATTCTCTTTTATTCCACATACAACAGCGCCTTTAGTAATTCCATTACATCCACAAACTTCTTCATCGTCACTCATGTCATTTACATCATTTCCACCATGACCTGCATCACCTGAAAGTGCTGATTTTCCAAATAAAATTTTTGTTCTTAAATCACTTATATCTGTATGTTCTTTTAGAAGTTTTAGATACCATGAAGCATCTGCTGTATCACCATATAAAACAATACCAATAATTTTATCTTGATAAATTACAAGTTTTTTATAAACTCCAATTTTTTCATCAAGTAAGATAAGTTCTTCAGTTGTTTCATCACCTAAATAATCACCTGCTGAGAATAAATCGACTCCAGATATTTTTAATCTTGTTGACAATGTAGACCCTAAATAACCCTCTGTTTCTTTTTTTGCTAAACTTTTTGCTAAAACTTTTGCTTGTTCATAAAGGGGTGCTACTAAACCATAAGTATTTCCTTTATGCTCAACACATTCTCCAATTGCAAAAATTGAATCATCTGATGTTTTCAAAAAATCATCAACAACAATTCCTTTATGACAATCTAAAGATGCATCAAGGGCAAGTTTTGTATTTGGAATAATACCTGTTGCAAAAACAACAAGATTTGATGAAACTGAAGTCCCATCTGTAAAACTAACATTTTCAACAGTTTTATCTCCACTAATCTCTTCAATAGTAGTATTAAGTTTAAATTCTATTCCATAAGATTCTAAATTTTTCTGAAGAAGTCTTCCCCCTGTAGTATCTAATTGTTGAGATAAAATTGAACCTGATCTATGAACTAAAATAGTTTTAATTCCATGCATAGCAATACCATAAGCTGCTTCAAGTCCTAATAATCCACCACCTACTACAACGGCTGTTTTATCTTTAGAAATTGTTTGCATAATAGAATCAACATCAGCTTTTGTTCTAAATGCAATTACATTATTTAAATCACTTCCTTTAGTTTTTGGAACAAAAGGTAAAGATCCTGTTGCTATAAGAAGTTTGTCATAAGATTCTGTTTTCCCACTTTGGCTTAAGATAGTTTTATTTTCTTTATTAATAGACACAATTTTTTCACCTTTATTTAAAGTGATATTATTTTCGTCATACCAAGTTTGATGATTAATAATTGTGTCTTCAAAAGTTTTTTCTTCTGATAGAATATATGAAAGCATGATTCTGTTGTAATTTACATGTGGTTCATCACCAAAAATTGTAATATCATATATGTCTTTTGTGATATCTAACAAATCCTCAACTGTGCGAAGACCACTCATCCCATTTCCAATTACAACTAATTTTTCTTTCATAATTATTCCTTCAATCTCTAATGAAGTAATTATTCCAAAATTGTAAGATTTTAGGGAGAATAAAATGTATATAAAATATTCAATTAACTTAATTTTGAATTAAATATATAGAATATTTTAGAAAGTGAGGAAAAAATAAGGATTTATAGCTTAATTTTACATTAATTTTAAAGAAATTAGATTTTAACTTGCCATTCCTCTAAACAAGAAGGACTCTCTTCAATAGAAGAATTATCCCAATCCTCCAAGCCAGAAGTTTTTTCATAAACTTGGAGTGCCAAATCTTCAGCTTTTTCAGACCAATTTATTACATCTTCTTCAAGCTTAAGATTATAACCACCGTAAGGAGCAGAAGATATGGAAAGTTTTCCAAAGGGTGTTTTAAAGTAATAATGCATAAATTTTCCTATTTTGTGCGACATCAATTTTAATGATTATAACATAAGAATATTTATTTACTCAAAGCATCTTGTAGATCATTTTTTTTCAAAATATCATTTACTAAAACTGATTCATTCATAATTACTATATGCTCCAATTCTCCTATAACTTTTTTTTCTTCTATTTTTATTCCATTTGGAACTTTTTTACTATGAAGTTGTATTGCACATTGTTTATAATTTGGTTCAAAAGATTTGGGATCAAAGTCGGCTATTGTAATTTTATTTATTAGTTGTTCATTATAATGAAAAGGTACAAATACAGACCCTGGCCTTACATTTTGCGATTCTCTTACTATAATATCTTTGATTCTTCCCCTTGAAGAAGAGATATCCATTCTATCTCCACTTTTAACTTCTAGTTTTAGTGCATCTTTTGGATTTATTTCTATCCAAGCTTCAGGTGCAAGGTCATTTAATATTGAGATAGTTTTTGTTTTTGTTCTTGTATGCCATTGTTCAACAGTTCTTCCTGTATTTAACATAAGAGGAAAATCACCATTTTCAGATTCTACAAGTGGTAACCAATCTAAAGCTAAAAGTTTGGCCTTTCCATCTTCTGTATTACAAGGCATATCTTCATCATATAATCTTGCTTTTCCTTCTGGATATTTTTCATTACATGGCCATTGGATACCTCCAAGTTTTTCTATTAAAGAATAAGACATTCCACTATAATCACAAAGTCTTCCTACACTTAATTTTTTCCATTCATTAAATGCATGAACAGGATTAGACCAATTTGGGAAAAGTTTTTCTTGTATTCCAAAATATTTTGAAAACTCCAGAACAATATCAAAATCACTTTTTGTCTCGCCCATTGGTTCTACAGCTTTTCTAGCATAATTACATCTTCTCTCAGAATTTGTATATGTTCCTTCTTTTTCACTCCAAGTAGCAGCAGAGAATACTATATCAGCTTTTAAGGCTGTTTCACTTTTAAAGGCATCTTGAACTACAAGTAAATCAAGTTTTCGTAAGGCCTTTCTTAATTTATTTTGATCAGGAAAAGATACAAGTGGATTTGTTGCAACTAACCATAAAGCTTTTATTTCACCTTTTTCTATAGCATCAATTATTTGTGGATATGAGTAACCACGTTTTGTGGGAACATCTTCTAAAGGTAAATTTACAATACTTGCGTATTCTTCTCTATCATAAGAGCTTGCAAAGTTTCTATATCCTGGAATTGAAGAGGTAAAGCCTGTTTCTCTTGTTCCCATTGCATTACATTGTCCTGTAATTGAAAGTGCTGTTGCACCTTTTCTTCCTAGGTTTCCAGTAATTAGTGCTAAATTACAAATAGCACTTACCGTATCAGTTCCTATTGAACTTTGATTTACTCCCATTGTCCAAGCAGACATTGCAGCAGGTGATTTTGCATAAATCTTTGCTAATTGATATAAATCTTTTACATCAATTCCTGAAATTTCAGCTACATCTTGAGGTTTGTAATTTGCCATAATATGTTTTCTAAACTCTTTATATCCAGTGGTTCTCTCTTTGATGAATTTTTCATCTTCCCAACCTTGCTCTAAAATAATGTGACAAAGTCCATTCATTAAAGCTAAATCACTTCTTGGCTTTAAAGGAACAAAAATATCAGCCATTTTTGCAGTTTTAGAAAATCTTGGGTCAATTACAATTATAGTTGGTTTTCTGCCAGTAATTTTTTTATTTTTTGCAATATGAAGTTTCAAAATAGGGTGGTTATCAGCTATATTTGCACCAATAAGTACAATAGTATCTGCATATGAAAAATCTTCATAAGAACCAACTGGACCATCGCTTCCAAAAGTTTGTTTATATCCCATAACAGCACTTGCCATACATAAAGTTGTATTTCCATCATAATTATTTGTTTTTAAACCCATTTGAACAAATTTCCCAAGAGTATAAAACTCTTCTGTTAAAAGTTGTCCTGTTGAAATACAAGCTACAGCAGTATTTCCATGCTCTTTTTGAATAGCTTTAAATTTGTCACTTGTAGTTTGAAATACTTCAGGCCAAGAAGAATCAATAAGTTGTCCTTCTTTTCTTATCATTGGTTTTGAAAATCTATTTTCACTTTGAACCATTTCATGTTCACTTAAGCCTTTAGGACAAAGTGTTCCTTTATTTACAGGATGAGAAGGATCTCCTTTTGTGTAAGTGGGTTTTCCATCTTTAACTCCAATATATAATCCACAACCAACACCACAATATCCACAAGTTGAACGAACCCAAGAAGTAGGAGCTTTTTCACGTGCTACTTTTCCAAATATTTTGTCATCAACTAAAGAGTATTTATCATTTTTTACATCAAGGCCTAAAAACTCTTTTATATTAAAATCTTTAATTTTACTTATCATGATTAATCCTTTTAATTATGAACGCTGGTTACCTGCGAAGAAATTTCCTGCAAGTCCTTGTGCTACTGCTGTTTTATAAAATAGAAGTCTTGAAATAATTTCACTTGAAAATGAAATAATAATAGAAAGAGATAATATAAATATGGCATCTTGATAATCCCCAGCTGCTAAAAGTAACATTGCAAAAAATGGCAATGCTAAGGCTCCAATATATAAAGACATTTCTCTATAATCATTATATTTTTTGAAATTCTTTTCATAAAGAATTTTTGTTTTATTCAATTGGTAATAATGTTTATTATTCTCTTCTAAAAATTCATAAAAATCATTTTGGTCTGTAAATTCTTTAAATTGTAAAAAAGCAATAAATATAGCTATTGGGATTACAACACTTGCACTTAAATAGTGAGTATTTAAAATTAAAATAAATGAAATTAATAAAATACCAATATATGAAACATTGAAGAAAATATTTGTTGTAGCTTTTTTATTCCATGAGGGTCTAGCTTTAATTCTATAAATCATTGATTGGGCATAAATCCCATAAATTCCTATTCCTAAAACTATCAATTCTAATAGAAATTTAAAAAATTGATTAAATTCAAAATAAAAAACTGGAAGAAGTAGTGTTAATCCCCCTGCATATAGACCTAAGGCTAGAGCCTCTCTACTAAGCCAAGATGTTTTAATATTTTTCATTGCAGTATAAGCTAAAATAGGGCGTCCAAGATGAAGTGCTGAAAGTGGCAATCCAATAGCTACTGGTAAAAATACTGCTATTAACATCCATATATTTGGTACTGCTAAATTAAAACCAAGAATATTTGTAAATTCACCTGCTACAAGTGCAAAAAAGCCTCCAAGAGATATTTGCGTTAATACTGTCATGAATACTAAAGGCCATTCTGAGTGATTTGCTTTTATTATATGATTATCTGCAGGAGTAACTTTTGCATTTTTTTCATCTTCATTTATTGTATATCTTGTTGTAGGAAGAGTAACCTCTGTATCAGGTAAATGAGGAGCAATACCTTCTTTTTCTAAACCTTCGTCTAACCACTCTTGTGTATTTACAACTTCAATTTCAATTGCGCCTGCAGGACAGGCTTGTACACATGCAGGAGTTTGTCCAATATCTAGTTTATCATGACACATATGACATTTTGTTACAATTCCTCTATCTTCATTGAAAACAGGAACTTCATAAGGACAGTTCCAAGTACAATATTGACAGCCAATACAAGTATCATCATCATGGAATACTATTCCATTATCAAATTTTATATAAGATTCTGTAGGACATCCTTTTAGACATTCAGGATCAATACAATGGTTACAAGACATAGAGTTAAAATGATTTGAAACATTAGGGAAAATACCACTTTGTGTTTCTCCTACACGTCTCCATTTTATATTTGCTGGATTATTATTTTGTTCATTACACGCAACTTCACAACAATGACATCCAACACAAGCAGTTGCATCAAAATGAAATCTATATTGCTCTCCTTCTTTAGGTTTTGGAATATCAATGTTATAATTACCACATTGCATACCTGTTTCTGCTTTATGATTTAAAAAACTTTCTAGTGGAGTCTCTTCATTTATACTCATGATTAATATCCTATTATCTATAATTAAGATATTGTAACTACAAATTTATGTAAAATTAAAGTTTAATTATATAAATAATATACAATTATTAAATAGTAATGTAAAATATAGATAAATTAATGTAAAATTAAGATATTATATTTTTTCTATTCTAACTGCACTATGATTATAATCTGGCTGTAAAGATTCCTTATCTAATAAATCACTTGTAAGATAATTTATATCTCTATTACTAACAGGCACAAAAATATTATTTTCTTTTATTGAATCAGTAATTAATACTTTTGATTTAATTTCTCCTCTTATAGAGATGATTTTAATTTCATCATTATCATTTAGATTTAATTTTTTTGCATTTTTAGGATTTATTTCACAAAAATCTAAGTCTTTAAATTTTAAAAGTGTTTTAGGAAGATTAGTTTTTGTTCCACTATGCCATTGATCTCTTGTTCTTCCTGTTAATAAAATAAAAGGATAAATTAGACTTGTTTTTTCACTTTGCAATTTATTCTCCACAAAATGAAGGTTTGCTTTTTTATTTTTTGTAAAAAACTCTTTTTTTGAAACAATATCTTTCCCCCAAATAAATGGTTCTTTTGAAAGTTCATCATAAGAAGCTTTGTGCATATCCATATGATCTGATAATTTTGTCATTTCTTGATACTCTTGAAAGATCTCTTTTGAAGATTTAAAATTAAAAGCTTCTTTAAATCCTAGCTTTTGAGCTAATAACTGAAAAATTTCCCAATCTGCTTTACAATCAATAGATGTTCTTGTTAGTTTTTCTTGTTTTGTTATTGTTCTATCAAGATTAGTTTGTGTTCCTTCTTTCTCACCCCAAGGAGCAGCAGGCAGCTTTATATGTGCAAAGTTTGAAGTTTCAGAATTATCATAAGCATTAATTTCAATTACCATTGGTATTTTCTTAATTAATCTTTCCACTTTATTTCTATTAGGTAGATGATAAACTGGATCAGTATGACAAATAACTAAAACATCAAGATCTGAATTTATCATTTGCGTAGCAGTTAATCCCTCTTTATTATCTATTTTATTTGTATTCCAAAATTCTGAAACTTTTTTTATTGACTCTTTTTCAAAACCTAGATGAACAGCAAGCATAGTTGATAAACCTCCAACTTCTCTACCTCCCATTGCATTTGGTTGTCCTGTAAGTGAAAATGGTCCATTTCCTTCTTTATATATTTTTCCAGTAAGTAAATGTGTATTTATAAGACTTAAATTTTTATCAACACCTTGAACTGACTGATTTAAACCCATTGTCCAAGCTGTTATAATATTTTCATTATTTTTATAAATTTCCCAAAACTCCTCAAATTGTTCTTTACTCAAACCTGTTCTTTTTAACATTTTTGTAATAGGAATTCTTTTAAATTTATTTATTAGAAGTTCAAGATTATTTACATTTTCTTTTACAAATTCTTCATCTACAAGTTTCTCATCAATAATTCTTTTTGAAAGAAGATTAAAAAAGTCAATATCACTTCCAGGTTTTATAGGTAAATATAAATCAGCAATTTTAGCAGTATCCGTATATCTTGGATCTATAACGACTATTTTGAGCCCTTGTTTTTTTGCTTTTTTAATATTGTTATGAAAAACCACATGAGCTTCAGCTGTATTTGCTCCTGCTAAGATTAAAAGATTTGCTTTAAAAATATCTTCCATACGTACAGGAACAAAATCTATTCCAAAAGCTTTTTTATGAGCTACTACTGCACTTGACATACAAGTTCTACTATTTGTATCTACATTATTTGTACCTAAAAAACCTTTTACTAGTTTATTAGCTATATAATAGTCTTCTGTTAATAATTGACCAGATAAGTAAAAACCAATTTTATTTTTTGCTGTATCCTTAATTTTACTCGCAATTTGTGAAATTGCATCTTCCCATGAAGTGATTTTATATTCATCTTGTATTGATTTTCTAAGATGAGGTCTTAAAAGTCTAGATGGTGTTTGAATACTCACAAGTTCCGACACACCCTTTGAACAAACTTTACCTTCGTTAATTGGATAAACTATATCACCTCTTAATTTATCTTCATCGAATTCTAGTCCACAACCAACTCCACAATATCCACAAACTGATTTAATCATAATATATATTTCCCTATAAGTTTCTAAGAAAGATTATATACTAATTTAATGTAAAATTAAGATTAAATTGTTTAAAAGATAAACAGTTAGAGAGATTTGTATTAAATATTTTAACTTTATTTATAAATGTCTAACAAATAAATATCTATCAGAGTTTAATTATATAAATATTATCTATTATATAAGAGTTGAATTTATACAAAATTTTTTCTATTTAAAGTAATTTTAATGAAATATTAAATTAAATATTCTCTAAAGTATATAAAATAGGAGCTGAAATGCACTTTTTAACAACAAATGTTTATATTTTAATGTATTATTAAGTTTATATGTATATAAATTAAACAAAAAAAGTGATACTAATTCTATTTTTAAAGATACAATACTCTCATAAAACATTTCATAATGAAAAATTAAGGAGAGTAGATGTTAAAACAGGTATTAAAAATTGGTTTGGGTGTTTCAGTTGTTGCTTCAACTTTATTAGCAGCTCCAGAGAAGACAAAATTAAAAATAGGTTTTATTGCACTAACTGATTGTGCTCCATTAGTAATAGCAAAAGAAAAAGGTTTTTTTAAAGCCGAAGGCTTAGATGTTCATGTTGCAAAAGAAGGTGGTGGATGGCCAGGAATTCAACAAAAAGTAATATCTGGAGAGTATGATTTCTCTCATGCATTAGCTGGTATGCCAATTGCTGCTACTCTTGGAATTAATGGAAATGCTCATTTACAAGCTTTGTTATCATTAGACTTTAATGGAAATGCTATTACTTATGGAAATAACATTATTGAAGAAATGGAAAAATATGGATTAGATAAAACTAAAAGACCTGTATCTGCTGAATCTTTGAAAAAATATATAGATGCAAAAAGAGCAAAAGAGGGTAATGATTATGCTCCACTTAACTTTGGAATGGTTCACCCTGTTTCAACGCATAACTATGAGTTAAGATATTGGATGTCTGCTTCTGGAATTAAGCCTGATGAAGATTGTACTATTAAGCCTTTCCCTCCACCAACAATGCCATCAAACTTAATTGCTGGTAATATTGAAGGTTATTGTGTTGGAGAACCTTGGAATTCTAGAATTGTACTTAAAGGTAAAGGTTCTGCACTAGTAACTAACTACGATATCTGGAACAATAACCCGGAAAAAGTACTCCAAGCAAGAGCTGATTTTGTTGAAAAAAATCCTGAAACTACAAAAGCTGTTATGAGAGCTGTAATTAAAGCTCAAAAATGGTTAGATGAATCTTGGGAAAATAGAGAAGAAGCAATTGGTTATTTAGCTAAGAAAAACTATGTAAAAGCTCCAAAAAATGTATTAAGAAAATCTATGTCTGGAACTTTCCTTTATAATAAAGGTGTAGATTCTGCTAATCCAATGTTTAATGTATTTGCAAATAACTATGCAGCTTATCCATTTTATTCACATGGTATGTGGTTCGTTACTCAAATGTATAGATGGGGACAACTTGATAAGCCTGTAGATATGAAAGCTTTAATTGAAAAAGTTTATAGACCAGATTTATTTGCAGAAGTTGCAAAAGAAGTTGATTATAAATTACCTCCAAGTCCTTGGAAAAAAGATGGTGTTGATGAATATAATAAATTCATAGATGGAAAAGTTTGGGATCCAAACAAAGCTGTTGATTATATTTTTGACTTTAAAGTTCAAAACTCACTTGTATCAAAAGAGGATTTAGTAAAAGCTAATGCTTGGTCTGTTGAAACTAAACAACCTGGATATGTATGTCATTATGGACCTGCTGGTTGTGCTGATCCAAAGTATATAGTTAAGTAAAATAGAAAATTTAAAGATAAAGCCTTTCTTAAAAAAGAAAGGCCATGTCTTTTTAAATGCTTACTACTTTACTTACTAAGCATTTAAAAGAACAAACAAAACAAAAGGTAAAATTTATGAATAAAGAAACACTAAAAAAAATATTACTGCCATTGATTGTATTAGTAGTTATAATACAAGTATGGTCGGGTATTGCTAAAATTGTTGAGGATTTCCCAACTCCAAGTGATACATATGTATATGCTTTTGGTGGTATAACTGCTGATGGTGATGAGATTGAGGGTGTATTATCAGATCCATTTTATATTGAAAATCAAGATGATAAAGGAATTTTTTGGCAAATTATGGCATCACTTGAGAGAGTATTTGGTGGTTTTGCTTTAGCTATTATTATTGGTGTTCCAATTGGTTTATTAGTAGGAATGAGTAAAAATATACAATATGCGCTTGAGCCTTTTATTCAAATATTTAAACCTGTTTCTCCCTTAGCTTGGCTTCCTTTATTATTGTTTGTATTTCAAGATATTAATACCACGGCTGTTTCAACTATTTTTGTAACTTCTATTTGGCCAATTATTATAAATACAGCACTTGGTGTTAAAAATGTAAATGAAGACTATTTAAATGTTGCAAAAGTTTTACAATTTACTCCAATGGAAAAAGTATTCCAAATAATTTTACCTGTTGCAGTTCCTTTTATTTTTACAGGAATGAGATTATCTTTAGGTATAGCTTGGCTTGTTATTGTTGCAGCAGAAATGCTTACAGGTGGTATTGGTATTGGTTTCTGGATTTGGGATGAGTATAATAATCTTGCCTATCACAATATTATTATAGGTATTATCATTGTTGGTATTATTGGTTTTATATTAGATGTTATTATGGGTAGAATTGCTGATTATTTTGATTATAGAAAAAAGATGTAAGGTAAAAGGAAAAATAAAATGAGTAAAAATAACTTTTTAGAATTAGAGAATATAGATAAAACATTTCCATTACCAGGTGGAAAAGAGTATAAAGCAGTAGTTGATGTAAATGTAAAAATTGCAAAAAATGAAATCATTTCTATAATAGGACATAGTGGTTGTGGAAAATCTACATTATTAAATATGATTGCAGGACTTGATGCTCAAACAAAGGGTAATATTATCTTAAATAATAAAGAGATAAAAGGACCAGGACCAGAAAGGGCTGTTGTTTTTCAAAATCATTCACTTTTACCTTGGTTAACTGTTTATCAAAATATTGAAATGGCGGTAAAAAAAGTGATGCCAGAACTCAATTCTTCAGAATTAAAACAAAGAGTTGAGAAGTTTGTTTCTATGGTAAATTTAGATCATGCTAAAGATAAGTTTCCTGGAGAGATTTCAGGAGGTATGAAACAAAGAGTTGGAATAGCAAGAGCCTTATCTATTAAACCTGAAGTATTACTTATGGATGAACCTTTTGGAGCTTTGGATTCTTTAACTAGAGCAAATTTGCAAGAGCATTTAATGAGAATTCAACAAAAAGTTGAAAACACAGTTATTATTATTACTCATGATATTGATGAAGCAGTTTTATTAAGTGATAAAGTAATTATGATGACAAATGGTCCCGAAGCTACTATTGGTGAAATTTTAGAAGTAAAATTAGATAGACCAAGAAATAGAGTAGAACTTCAACATGACCCTGAATATATTAGATGTAGAGAAGCAATTTTAAGTTTTCTTTATGAAAAATTTGCAAAAGAAGATGAATAAAATAACTTAATAAGATTATCTCTTTTATATTGAGATAGTCTTAAGTTATAGATTTTTATTAATCATTAATTCTCTTTTATAATACCTTCATTATACATTAAAAATAATTCTTTTAGGTCAGCAATTTCTGCAGCTAATTTCTTACCTTCATCTGTATCTCTAACAAGCATTCTCTCCACTCTTTTTTCTATTATTTCTAAGGAACCAACAATATCTGTTGCATTTGTAATAGCATCTTCTGTGGATTTAAAAGAGCCATGAGAAACAAGAGCCATACCTTGAGAATTATATATAAGTGTATATCCTGATATTCCTGTAACACTTTGATATGCTCTTGATAATCCCCCATCAATAACAACTAGTTTACCGCCACTTTTAATAGGACTTTCACCTTTTTTAACTTTTACAGGAACATGTCCATTTATGATTTTTGCATTTTCATTTAAAGTAAATTCATTTAAAATATTTATACAAGATTCCTTATTGTCTCTATATTCATAATAGAAGTTTTTTGCTTCTTTAGCAACAGTTTTATCATCTATAAAGTAGCTTTCAAATGTTGCCATTTTTTCTTTTCCAAAGAGTGGAGAATCTTTTCCTGCCCACAAGTACCACATTACACCCTGACCAAACTCTTTTAGCTTTTGATTAGTTGAGAAAAAACCTAATCTAGAGTATGTATCACAGACATCTAAAAGTTCTTTCCCTTTATAGCTATCTTCATCAATTTGAAGAGACATAAATGTTCCATCTTCATTCATAGGAATACATCCATGATAAAGAAGATTATTATTATAAACAGAATATACAGATCCTAAATCAAAAAGCATTTTTGTATGTCTTTGAAGTTTTTCACTTTTAAGAAAACTTTTTTGAAGTTGAGTTATTACTTCTAATTCGCTACTATTAAGTTCATAAGGAGTATCAGCAGAAAATGTAGGTAGATTTGTATCATTAAGAGCATGCTCTACTCCATCAATTGTTACAAGACCTTTTTTTAGATTGATTGTTTCTAAGATAGTTCGATTTTGCATGCCCCATTGTGGATTTTTATTTATTAATTGAGCTTCAAGCTTAAATTGTATTATAGCTATGGCTTTATGCATCATTGCTAATTCTTCTTTTTCTTTTTTTGTATATTTAAGATCATTCTCTGCTATTTTTGGTTTATATTTTAAGCAAGGATCTCCATCATAATAATCCTTAGCAAGTACAGAAAGAGGACGTAAAGAGATACCGTAACCTTCCTCTAGAGTTTCAATATTTGCATATCTTAATGATACACGAATAACACTAGCAATTGATGCTAAAGACCCTGATGCAGCTGCCATCCATACAATATCGTGGTTTCCCCATTGAATATCTAAAGAGTGATAAGTCTCTAATTTATCCAT
>JBFHGG010000074.1:0-14441 GCA_041583235.1 Halarcobacter sp. | reverse complement strand
TGGAATTAAAAGATTCTTTTGATGAAAAAGATTCAATAATAGTCTTAATACCTAAAAATTTCCCTCCATATTTCAAAGTAGATGAAAATAAAAAAGCTACAGGCTTTGCGGTTGAAGTTTTTAAACAAATCGCAAAAAATGCTAATCTTAATTTTAATATACTTGTAAAAGAAAATTCTCTTTTTACAGTAAAATTTGATACCTCTATTATAAAAGCATATAAACTAAAAACAACAAAATTTTTCTCTCTTGATGAAATTTATACACATAATATATCATTAAAAACGAATAATATCGAGGTAAGTCTTTTTTTTGGAAATGCTTTCTTCCCTTAATTTAAATAATAGTATTGAAGCAAAAACTCCTGCTATAAAAAAAGTTAATCTTGCAATAAGAGTTCAAAAGGTAAAGCGCAAACTAATCGAATAATATTTGAATATATAGAGATTTTTTATAATAGAAAAAGAAGATATTCTTATACTAATTATTTGTCACCAAGTAAATTTGAGGAGAAAATGTTACAAATCGAAATGGCTGCATAGATAATTAATTTATTGTCCTGTTGGGGGATTGCTATATCAACTTGCTTACTTATACCAATTTGTACTCATTTGAAATAATGAGTACAAAAAAAGATTTACTTTATAATATGACCTACAAATTTAGACATATTATTTAATATTTTATCTCCACGTCTAAATCCTAATCCACAAGCTTCATATGCATAAAAAACACCTGCTTGATATGTTTGACCATTAGAATCTGTTGGAAGTTCAACATACTCTTGGAAAATTGATTTGTGACCTTCATAATCACCATCTGTTTCAATATCAGTTGAGCCATCTGCATTTGTAATTTTTATATTAGCACCTTCTCTTCCAAAGCATTTTTTTTCTACTTGTTTTTTATCAATTAAGGGTTCAAATGAAGTTTCAAGTAAAAGAGGGTGATTTGGATATAAATCCCAAAGAATTTTCATAAATCCTTTTGATTGAAACATTAAAGTATATGCAGGATTAAAGATAATTGCTTTTTTTTCTTTAATGATTTCTGTTAAAATTAAAGCTAGTTCACTCTCATCAATTGCAATATCTTCCCAAGGAATTAATTTAAACCAAAATTCAAAGCTTTGATCTTTTGCAAAAATTCCTTCATCTGCAAACTCTACTTTATCAATATATTCAAAATCAGTATTAAAACCGGCTTCACTTGCAATATGTTGTAAAAGTTTAGTTGTATTTATATCTTCAGATGAACTAGAAATAGAAGAAAATAGAATTTTCCAACCTAATTTTTCATAATATTCATCAAATTTTTCAATATCAGAATCTAAAGTTATAATTCTTTTAAAATTATCTTTTAAGGCTTCATATAAATTATTAAATTGACTTGCTTCATCTAAACCATTTGCTTTTAATAAAGCCCATTGAATAATGGCTGTCTCAAATAATGATGTTGGAGTATCTGCATTAAACTCAATTAGTTTAATAGGTTTTCCATCAATCCCACCTGCTAAATCAAATCTTGAATATAAATGCCAGTGAACGTCATTTTCCCAAGATTCTTTAATCATATCAATTAGATTAAAAGGAATATTTATATCATGAAAAAGTTCATTCTCTACAATATATTCACCTGCTTCACAAAACATATCATAAAGCTCATTTGTTGCCTCATAAAAGGCATTTGCTTCATCTTCTGAGATTTGCACTATTTCATTTGCTACATAAGAAGAGTTATCTTCATCTGTGTGCCAAACAAATCCTATTGACTCTAAATATTCATCTGTTAGTGGGTTAAGTTGTTGTAATTTCATTGTTGTCCTATTTTTATATCATCCGCCAAAGAAAGAACCAGATTTTGAAGAACCTGATTTATTTCCAAAGAAGCCACCTTTTTTAGATGAACTTGTTTTGTTAGCAGAAGTTTTTGCTTTTGAAAAAGAGCTTTGTGATCTTGAGTATGTTTGAGGTGATTTATATTGAGCTTTTCTTTGATTTTGATAATTTTGATTATTAAAAAGTTTATTTCCTAACCATGAACCAATCATCGCTCCAGCTATTGAAGACATTAAAACTCCACCTAATCCCATTCCACCATTTGACATTTCTGGATTTGTAAGTGCTGATGTTCCATTGTCAATTTTAGCACCTTCTTCTTTTACAAGTGCATCAATTTCTGCTTGTGTTAAAATTCTTTCAGTTCCATCAGGTTTTCTTAAAACAATAGTTGTTTTAGAAGCAGGAAATTCATCCGCAATTTTATATTGACCATTTTGTGATTCTTCAATAATTACAAAAGCACCTTGCTTTTGACTAGCATTTGAAAATGCATTATTTTGTCCTTGTCCTTGTTGGTTATTAGATTTGTCTTCACAAGCTGTTAATCCAACAACTAGCATAGCTCCTAATCCTCCAACCATTGCATAATCTGATATTTTTTTAATATGATTTCTTTTTTTCAATTGATAATCCTTTAATACTTATTTAAGTCATAAAAATATTTCGCTTATACTACTAAATACTTACTATAAAGAAGATGAAGCAAGTGAAGTTTTTTTATTGAATAAATTTTAATTGTTTAAGACCAAAGTTGGAACTTTGGTAAATTAGCTACTGTTTTTAAAATATCTGTCTTAGAAACTATTCCAACTAAAATATCTTCTTGCGTAACTACAGGAATTGCACCTAATTTAAAATCTACCATTACTTTAGCAACTCTTCTAATATCAGTTATAGGATCTGTCGTAATAACTTCATCTAAATATAGGTCTTCAAGCTTTCTACTTAATATAGATTCTATACCTTCAATATCATCAATGATAAGATTTAGAATCATTTTTTTATTTATTATTGATATTAACTTTTGATTTAAGTCTATAATTGGAATTTGATCTATTTGATACTCTTTTAATTTATTATAGGCCTCAATTACAGAATTGCTTTTTTGAATACATATGCAATCTTTAGTCATGATATCTTTTACATGATAAATTTGTTCAGATGTGTCGATGTTTGCTATTTTTTTATAAGCATCAATAGCTTTATTGTTTGTAGAGTAGTTTTTTTCTTCTTTTGATGTTAAAAATTCTTCAAATAGAGTATCATCATTAGGTTTCATCTCTATCTTATCAGGTGCTTCTGTTTTTTTTATTTCATATAGATTATCGACAGTGTTTCTAAAACCAACACTTCCATTTTTATATATTGCAAACATAACTGTAACCTTCTTTTATAATATTTATATTTTATTCTTCTCTATGTTTTTTCCCATTGAATGTTAAAACCAAATGTAATTTTATTTTTTCTTTTTTTTCAAATGTATCTAAAAATAAAAACTCTACACCATCTATTACTTCCATAGTTTTAACTATACCTTTGATACTTAATTTATTCTCTTCTTTATCATCCAAGTAAACTATTGTTGAGGGTATCTTTCTTTGCATAGCTACTGTTAGTTGGTCGAAAAATTCACAAGATATAGGTTGATACATTTTTACCTTTCTTCATATTTAAATGCTAATATTTTAAAAGAAGAATCAATTTTCTTCTTTTAAAGCTTTTCTCATTTTTTCTATAGTCTCATCATTTGCATTTTCTTTTGTAAAATATTCAAAGGCTAAAACACCTTGATAAAGTAGCATATCTTCTCCGTCTTTTGTTTTTAAGCCACTTTCTTGAGCAAGGGCTAAAAATGGAGTTACTTTTCCATAAACACAATCAAAAGCATATTTTGCATTTTTAAAAACACTATTTAAAATTTCTATAGGACAAGGAAGATATTCATCTTTTAATCCAGCACTTGTAGAGTTTACAACTAAGTCATATTCCTTTGGAATAAAATCATCCCAAATGGTAGCTGTAATATTATGCTCTTTAAAAAACTTAAGTTTTCCTTCACTTCTATTTAAAACAGTTACTTCTATATCACTTTGTTGTAAGGCAAGAGATATAGCTTTTGCAGTTCCTCCCGCACCTAAAAGTAAAACAGATTTTATTTCACCAAAACTCTCAATTGCATATAAAAAACCAGGAGCATCAGTATTATAAGCAATAACTTTTCCATTTTCATTTATATATGTATTTACAGCTTTTATTTCATTTGCTAAGCCTCTAACTTCATCGGCTTTTTCATATGCAAACTCTTTGTGTGGAACAGTTATATTAGCACCTTCATAATTGTTTTCTAAAAAAACATCTTTTATTGTATTTCCATCTTCTAATAAATGTTTTTTATAAATCCCATTATATTCTATTTCTTCAAATCCTGCATTATGCATTTGAGGAGACTTTGAATGTTTTACAGGGTTTCCAAAAATTACAAATTCATCTTTTTTATTTGGCATTTTTATCCTTTTAATATTGGAATTTTAACTAAAAATCAATAAGAGCATAATAAATATAAATTATTTATATTTATTAGACAACTACCTTATATTCTTCTGTGCCATTATAAATATTTTCATTAAATTCATTTTCACTTTTTGCTATTAATAATGAAGTCATAGCATCTCCTGTTACATTTACTGTTGTTCTTGCCATATCTAAGATTCTGTCAATTCCAGCAATAAGTGCAACTCCTTCAATAGGTAAACCAACTGAAGTTAATACTAAAGTTAACATTATTAGTCCTGCTCCAGGAACTCCTGCTGTTCCAATTGATGCAAGAGTTGAAGTTAGAATAATCATAATATATTGATCAAAACTTAAGGTAATTCCAAATGCTTGGGCAATAAACATTACACATACACCTTGATACAAAGCTGTTCCATCCATATTAATTGTAGCGCCTAAAGGTAGTACAAAACTAGCTATAGGTTTTGAAATACCTAAATTTTTTGTTGTATTTTGTATCGTAATTGGCAATGTTCCTGAACTACTAGTACTAGTGAAGCCAACAGTTTGTGTTTCTATAATACCTTTGAAGAATCTTATTGGATTTAATTTTCCAATTAATGAAATACCACCTGCAAAAGTGATTATCATATGTATAATAGAAGCTATATAAACTCCTAGAATTACTTGACCTAAACTTAATAATACATCTACACCGTATGAAGCTGAAACCCATGTCATTAAACCATATACTCCAAAAGGTGCATATGACATTACTAATTCAGTCATTTTATACATTGCTTCAGAAATTGAAGTAAAGAACTGTTTTGCAGGTTCTGCTTTTTCTCCACTTAGATTAATTGAAATACCTAGCATTATTGCAAAAAAGATAACTTGTAATACATTACCTTCTGAAAAACTTTGAAATGGATTTTTAGTAACAATATTTAACAAGGTATCTATTAAAGAAGGAGACTCTTTAACTGTAATAATATTGTTTGTTTCAAGAGATACCCCAAGTCCTGGTTCTAAAATAAAACCAACTATTAATCCTATTGTAATGGCAATAGCAGTTGTTATTAAATATATAAAAAATGTTTTTAATCCAATCCGTTTCATTTTTTTTAAATCGTCCATTGAAATTATACCTGTAACAAGTGTTACAAATACTAATGGCATAATTAACATTTTTATTAAATTAATAAACAAAGTACCAATTGGTTTTAGTACTTGAGCACTTTCTCCAAAAATAATACCTGTCATTAATCCTAGAATTAAAGCAGCTAAAATTTTTTGCCATAATGGGATATTCTTCCATGTGGTTTTCATAATTACTTCCTTTTAATCTTATATGAAAATACTAAGCTAATGGCGTGAACTAAAAGTGGCTTTTTTTTAAAATGAAAAATTAACTTTTAAATAGTAAAATATGTAATTAATATTAGGATTTAAAATGAATAATATATTTTCTACTTTTACAGATATATACGATGGTAACTTAGCTTATCATGTTAATGATAAGAAAGAGGATGTAGATGATAATAGAAAAGAACTTGCCATAAAATATGATTTTGATATAAAAAATCTCTTTTATATGAATCAAGTTCATGGAAATAATGTAGAAATCATTACAAAAAATAGCCCTAGATTGATTGACAATTGTGATGGAATTATTACAAATGAAAAAAATCTAACTTTAATGGTAATGGTTGCAGATTGTATACCAATTCTGTTTTTAGATAAAGTTAATGGTGTAATTGCAGCAGTTCATGCAGGAAGAAATTCTACCTTTCAAAAGATTGTAGAAATTACTGCAGTAAGAATGATAAAAGAGTTTAATTGTAAAGCTTCAAATATAGAAGTAGTTTTTGGACCTTCTATTCAAAAATGTTGTTATGAAGTAGATAATGACTTAGTAGAAATTGTAAAAAAATCTTTTGGAAATGAATTTGTAAATGGAAGATATATAGATTTGCAAGCTATAAATAAAATGCTTTTAGAAAAGGTAGGAATTGTTAATATAACTATTTCTAATATATGTACAAAATGCTCAAATAAAGCATTTTTTTCTTATAGAAAGAATAAAAACTGTGGAAGATTTACAGGCTTAGTGACTATATTATCGTAATTATGTAAAAATTATGTAAATCTCATGTAAAAATCATGTATCTTAAACTTAATTTAATATTTATAAGTAAAAATTATCTTTTTTTTACTTTTTATAAGTTTCGATTAGTTACAATCCTGTAACAATTATGACTAAAGGAAGACTAAATGAGTAAACCCGTTACAAAAGAAGAAGCATTAAATTATCATGAATTTCCTAATCCAGGAAAGCTTGCAACAGAGACAACTACTGAATTAAATTCACAAAAAGATTTATCTTTAGCTTATACTCCTGGTGTCGCTTTTCCATGTTTAGAAATTGAAGCAAATCCGGAAAATGCATATAAATACACAACAAAAAGAAATCTTGTTGCCGTTATTACAAATGGTACAGCAGTTCTTGGTCTTGGAAATATTGGAGCGATGGCTGCAAAACCTGTTATGGAAGGAAAGTGTGTATTATTTAAAAAATTCTCAGCTGTAGATTCATTTGATATTGAAGTTGATGAAGAAGATGCAAATAAGTTTGTAGAAGTTGTAAAAGCGATTGCGCCAACTTTTGGAGGTATTAATTTAGAAGATATTAATTCTCCTGCTTGTTTTGAGATTGAGAGAAGACTTATTGATGAATTAGATATTCCTGTAATGCATGATGACCAACATGGTACAGCAATTATTACAAGTGCTGGATTAATTAATGCTTGTGATATCATAGGAAAAAAATTAGAAGATTTAAAAGTTGTTGTTGTAGGTGCTGGAGCAGCAGCTATTTCTTGTTCTAGAATGTATAAAGCAATTGGTGTTGAAAATATAATTATGTGTGATTCTAAAGGTGTTATTCATGATGGAAGAGAAGATTTAAACAAATATAAAAAAGAGTTCTCTATAAGTGAATCAATGAGTAAATTAGATGCATTTAGAGATGCTGATGTAGTTTTAGGTCTTTCACGTCCTGGTACTTTTACTCAAGAGCATATAGCTGTAATGGCTGATGAACCTATAGTATTTTGTTTAGCTAATCCAACTCCTGAACTTTATCCTGAAGAAGTACTTTCAATTAGAGATAAGGCAATTGTTGGAACAGGAAGAAGTGATTTCCCTAATCAAATTAATAATGTAATTGGTTTCCCATTTATTTTTAGAGGTGCCTTAGATGTACAAGCTAAAAAAATTAATATGGCCATGAAAAAAGCAGCAGCTTATGCAATTGCAGATTTAGCAAAAAAACCAGTTCCTCAAGATGTTAAAAATATCTTTGGAAACTTATCATATTCAAAAGAGTACATAATCCCAACAGCTTTTGATAAAAGACTAATCGTTGAAGTTTCAAGTGCTGTTGCACAAGCTGCAGTGGATACATCTGTTTCTAGAGTAAAAGATTTTGATATAGATGCTTACAAAGAGAAGTTATCTAAAATGATTTAAATCTAATTCATGGTATTATTTCATCCTTAAATGAAATAATACCTAGGATTAATACATAATATGAAAGAATATATACTTCTAATTGATACAATTGATGCAAAAGGACTTGTTTATAACATCTCTAAAGTACTTTTTGCAAATAATCTAAATATTGAAAAAAATGCAGAATATGTTGAAAAAGAATCAAACAAATTTTTTATGCGAACAGTGATTTCAGGTGATGTAAATTCAAATATGCTTCTAAAAGAACTTACAGAAGTTTTGCCTGAAAATGCAACAATTAAACTAACTCCAAAAGCAAAAAAAGATATTGTGATACTAGCAACAAAAGAATCACATGTTTTAGGTGATTTATTAATTAGATATATTGATGGTGAGTTAAATGCAAATATTAAAGCTGTTATTGCAAATCATGATTATTTAAAAGATTTAGTAGAAAGCTTTAATATTCCTTTTCATTGCGTTAGTGCAGAAGATATGGAAAGAGAAGCACATGAAGAACTTGTTATTGAACAAATAAAAGAGTATGAACCTGAACTTATTGTTTTGGCAAAATATATGAGAATTTTAACTCCTAATTTTGTAGAAACTTTTCCTCAACAAGTATTAAATATACATCATTCATTTTTACCATCATTTATTGGAGCAAATCCATATAAACAAGCACATCATAGAGGTGTTAAGATTATTGGAGCAACAGCGCATTATGTAACTAATGATTTAGATGAAGGACCAATTATTGATCAAGGTGTTGTACGAGTTGATCATAGCTTTACTTGGCAAGATATGAGAAGATCAGGACGAAATGTTGAAAAAGTAGTTCTTTCCAATGCCTTACAACTATTACTTGATGATAAAGTATTTGTTTATGATAATAAAACAGTGATATTATAATGTTTAATATAGTTTTATTAGAACCTCGAATTCCTGGAAATGTAGGAACAATCGGGCGATTAGCTTTTGCAATGAATTGTACTTTACATCTTATCAAACCTTATGGTTTTGGAGAAATTACAGAAAAAGAAGTAAGACGAGCAGGGCTAGATTACTGGTTTGAATTAGATGTTCGAGAGTACGAAAATATTGAAGATTTTTGGTCAAAAAATCCATTTAATCAAAGACACTTTTTTGCTACAACAAAAACTACTCAAGTTTATTTTGATGCAAAATATGAAGTAGGGGATTATTTATACTTTGGGAGAGAAGATGCAGGTCTGCCTGAGGATTTATTAGCTAAGAATGAAAAAGGGTGCGTTACAATTCCCATGACAAATGAAGCTAGAAGTTTAAATATTGCAAACTCTGTATCAATAATAGCTTATGAGGCATTAAGGCAAAATTTTAAAGAGTTTAAATAAACTCTTTTTTTGCCTTTTTAATAAGTTTTCTTACAGCTTTCAATTTGTCATTTAATTCATCTTTATCTTTTGAATTATGTGACTCTTTAATTTCTTCTTTTATCTCTCTTTTCTTTTTATAGAGTTTACTAATTAACTCTTCAATCTCAGATTTATTATTTTCAATTTCTTTTTTGTCTGAAGTTAAAAAACTTTCAAATGTTGAAATAAGTTTAGACAGTTTCATTATTTACCTCTCCTATTAATCTCAGTTTTGTATCATTTACAAATATTATATTTGCTACTCTATAAAGATTTTTACAAATATTTAAAATAGATGTTGAGTCATTTATAAGTGAAGTTCCCATCTTTGGACTAATTTTATCACTTCTAATTAAATCATCAATTTTTTCATTTATTAATAAATCTAGGCTATCTAGATTATCTTTATAAAATTGTATTTGTGTTGATGTTTCAATATCATCAATATTTTTTAATTGACTTACCCTAAATATATTAATTAATAATTCTCTTTTTAAATTTTTATACTCTTCTTTTATATATTCATTTTTACCAGATAAATAAATATTCATATTTTTTTGAATATCTCTTGTATCTTTTAAAATCTTTATTATTATGCTAGAGGAGAGTTTTAATTGTGATACATAATTCATTTGATTTGTATTCATACCTTTTTGTGCATTCAAGGTATAATCAATGATTTCACTATATAAAATTTTTAAGTCATTTTGATAAATTTCATCTAAATTTGTATCAATCTTTGTTGGACTTGATAAAAACTTATCAATATCTTGTTCTTCTTTTATATTAGAAGTATGTATTGACATGGCGTGAAATATTGCTTTTTGAGCATTATCATATAAGTGAATTACTTCTTTTTGGATTGATACCATGGCATTATATGGAATTTTCATATTTGCCTCTTCTAAATATATAGGTTTAGAAGATTTTTTTATTTTTGAGACAATTACTTTTTCTGATAAATTAACAATTTTGGAAATAAAAGGGAAAAGTATAATTACTCCTAAAAGATTAAAAATGGTGTGAAAAAGTGCTAGTTTCATACCAAAATTTTCCTCTGCTATTGAGAAAAATGGAGCTATTATATCTACAATATCTATTAAAATATGAATTAAAATAACCGCTACGAATGCTGTTATAATATTAAAAATAAAATGCCCAAATGCTAATCTTTTTCCATTTACATTTGAAGTTAATGCTCCAATAATTGCAGTTACAGTTGTACCTAAGTTAGCACCAATTGCAAGGGAAATAGCATCAAGATATAAAATATTACCAGCTGCCAATGCTGTTATTATAATTGCCATTGTTGCAGAACTTGATTGAATTACAACCGTTGCAACTGCTCCTATTAATATATAAACTAAAATACCAGGAAGCCCACCAATTGAATATGCGGCTAAATCAATAGCATCTTTTAAAGTATCAAAACCATCCTTCATATAAGATATTCCTAGAAAGATAAAACCAAGTCCTAATAAGATATTTCCAAGACCAATATAAGAATTATTTTTTGAAAATCTAAAAATTACACCAAAAATAATCATTGGCATTGCATACATAGATATTTTTATTTTAAGCCCCAAAGATGAGACTATCCATGCTGTTGTTGTACTACCAAGATTTGCACCAAAAACAATTGCCATTCCTTGCATTAATGAAATTAATTCAATTGATAAAAAAGAAATTACAATTACTGATATTAAAGAAGAGCTTTGTACTATCGAGGTTGTTATAAATCCTGTAAAGAGAGCTTTTAAATTTGTAGAAGTAAATTTATTTAAGATTTTTTCTAAAGTTCCTCCTGAAAACAGTTTAAACCCATCTTCCATAAAATACATACCAATAAGAAAAATAGCAATTCCTGAAAAAATTATTTTTATATTTTCTTGAGAAATTACATAATATGCTAGCATCAAAAGTAAAAAAATGATTAAGTATCTTTTTAACAATTTTACTCCTTATATCTTCTTTTATTACATTTTATCTAAAAAATATCAAAATATAATAGATTTTAATTAACAATTTTATTACTAATTTCACTTATTGTTTTAATTTTGAATATTCATAATAAAACTCTTCAAGCTCTTTTAAATCTTCAAAAGTTATTCTCTTAGTAGCAGAAGTGTTATTTATTACATTAAATAAATAATTGAATTTTTTTTGAAATAATTTATCAAAAAAAATCTCTTCTATTTTCTTAGCAGTTTTTCTTGGAGTATTTATATGTACAAAACTTAACATATCTACATAGATAGGTTTAGATTTTTTTATAACTTGCAATTTATATTTCAAGGAAGGATTAAGTATAAGCATATCTTCATAAGTGTTTTTTGAAACAACAGTAAAATCTGATTTGTTAAAATAGGTATTTAGTACTAGCATATTCTCTTTATTTGTAAAATTTTCTTCAGAGATTAATTTTTTATAACTTAGATTAAATTCTTTTCTAGTTAAATAATCAAGCCAAATATTATACTTATCATCATTTTCATATATTTCAAACCTTTTATTTTTTATATCGTTAATATTTTTAATCTTTGATTTTTTATTTGCAATTAAATAATACTGGATAAATTCTGCATTGTTGCTATATAAACTTACATCACTTGTATTTTTTTGTATCACCTCTTTATTTCTAAAATAACTATCCGGATAGGTGATTATTATATTCAAGTATTTGAATTCTTTAAATTTATTTATTAGTTTTTTTTCATCATTAATTATTTCAAAATATATATTTCCATCAAAACTTTTATTTATTTCTAAAATAAACCTATTTATTACACTTTTTATTTTTGATTGGGCAATACTATTGGATTTTTTTATTGATAAACCAATATGTATATCTTTTTTAATATTTGCATTTAAAGATATAGATATAAAAATTATAAAAATTAAATATTTAAGTAGATTCATGTAAAACCTTTATTTTAAAAGTATATCAATTTATTGCTAATATATAGTTATATATTATTTTTAGATTTTTAAAGATAAGAAAATAGGGAGGATATATCTTAATAAGATAGAAATAAACAATTTTCCCTTAACATTATTTTAACCATTAGGTATTATAATATGAAGAAATATATTAAATGGAGATTACTTGTTTAAATTATTGATTTTAGAAGATGATGAACTTTTTTTAGAAACATTGGAAGATTTTTTAACAGATGAGGGTTTTATAGTACAAACGGCTATAAATGGAGAAGAAGTTATAGAACTTTCTTATGAAAACTCTTATGATTTGTATCTTTTTGATATTAATGTTCCTAAAATAAATGGTATAGAATTACTTCAAGAATTAAGGAAAAGTAATGACGATACTCCAGCTATTTATCTTACTTCATATAAAGATAAAGATAAACTAACTCAAGGTTTTTTAAGCGGTTGTGATGATTATTTAAAAAAACCAGTTGATTTGGATGAATTACTTTTACGAATTCAATCTGTATTAAAAAGAAGTGGTAAATGCTTTACAGAAATAGTTTTAAATGAAGAACTTACTTTTGAACCAAATTCTAGACGAGTTTTGAGAAATGGTACAGATTTATATATTGCAAATAAAATTATAGATCTATTAGAACTTTTTTTAGAAAAGAGAGATACTATAATTACAAAAGAGATGATTATAAATAAACTTTGGACTTATGCTGAAGAGTATAGTGAAGGTTCTATTCGTGTTTATATCAATAATTTAAAAAAACTTATTGGAAAAGACAAAATAAAAAATATAAAAGGTATTGGATATAAACTTGAATTATAAAAAAAGAAATTTTATAATAACAAACTCTGTAATAGTAGTTTTTGTTTTACTTCTTTCTCTTATTTTGAATTTTTATTTAGCAAGTATAATAGATTTTAATCAAGATACATTTATTGTAATTACATTAACTGTACTGATTTTTGGATTGATTTTATATTTACTTTTGAGTAAAAGTATATTTGAACCACTTTTTAAAAGTGATGAAAATCTGCAAAAAGCTGTAGAAGAAACCTTACATGAACTTAATATCCCTATTTCTACTATTAAATTAAATACGCAAATGCTTGAAAAAAGATTATCAAGTGAAAAAGATTTAAAAAGATTAAATCGTATTAAACTAGCATCAAATAATCTTTTAAAACTTTATGAAGATATGGAATATCAAATAAAAAAAGAGTTAGATAAAATTGATGTAACAAAATTTAGTTTAGAAGATTTGATTTTAAAAAGCTTAGATAAATTTACAGATTTGAAAAAAGATATTGACATACAAGTGGATATTGAAAATACTGAAATAAAAAGTGATATAAATGGCTTTGAAAAAATGATTGACAATTTAATCTCAAATGCCTTAAAATATAATATAAACGAAAATGGAATTATAAAAATAAAGTATAAAAATAAGATATTTTCTATTTTTAATACAGGGAAAGAGATTGATACTAAAAATCTTTTCATTATTTTTGAAAAACATTTTCAAGAAGACTTTTCAAAAAATGGTTTTGGTTTAGGTTTAAATATTGTGAAAGACTTTTGTGATAAAAATAAAATTCCTATTAAAATTGAGCCAAAAAATAATGGAAATTCATTTATTTTAAATTTTAAAAATATAATTGTTTAAAAATAATCTTTTAAATTATATAAAACCACTTCAATTTAAAAATACTTTATTAAATAAAACTTTATTAAATAAATTACTTACTAATTTTAAAATATTAACACAAAGTTAACAAATAGTAAATATAATACTACTACTTTAATCCCCTATCTAATAATAAGTTTGGCGACCAATATAGATAGGAGATAGTGATAAACACCATATTTATTATATTGAAAAAAAACTTTTTTCATACTAAATATGGTTAATTTAAGTATGGAGAAGAAATGTTAAAATTGGGAAAATCACTTACTATAGTGAGTTTATTATTCATGACAAATAATTTATTTGCCATTGAACTAGAGGGAATTAGTGTTGTATCTTCAACAATTAATGATAAATTTGAAGAAAAACAAAGTGCTATTTCAAGTACTTCAATTATTACTTCGAATGAAGTTGAAAAAATCAATCCACAAAATGTTGCTGATATCCTAAATAAAGTACCAGGAGTTACAACAACACTAACAGGTACGGATTCATTAAAAGTTCATATTAGAGGGATTGACAATCAAATGTATATGGGTGAGAAGCCTGGAGTTGCAATTGTTATAGAT
>JBFHGG010000073.1:0-14442 GCA_041583235.1 Halarcobacter sp. | reverse complement strand
TATACAATTCTTAAGATTAAATTATATATACTAAATTACTTGATAAAAAAAGAAGGTTGTAAATGTCCTTATTTCAAAGAATTTGTAAGTATTTATATAAAAGTAACATTAAAACTATATATATAGTAGATATCCTTTATATGAAAGACATTAATGCTATTTACGGTTTTAAAAATGGTAATTACATAATAGCACAACTTAATAAACTTTTAAAAACTACAATAAAAAAAAAGATACTACATACTCTTAATAGAAAAGTTTGTATTGAAATAAAAAACACTCATGTTGACGTCTTTACATTAACAATTTATGAAGAGTTAATTGACATGGAAATAATGCAGTTAAGAAATATTATTTTTAATGAAATTGTTACTTCTCAGTTTTCATTATTAAACAATGATATTAAAATAGATATTGATATTACAATTGGTTGTTCAAAAGGTGGAGATAAGGATTTAAGAGTTTATGCAGAAAAAGCCTTGCATAATGCAAAGTTAAATTATCTTCATTTTATGTATTATGATTCAAATCTTTACAGAAATCATTTTTTAAATGAAGAACTTCTTGATACATTACATAGAAATATAACAAAAAAGAGCGTTGAACCATTTTTTCAAGCAATTCAAGATAACAAAACATCGAAAATTACTAAATATGAAGCACTAATGAGACTATATGATAAAAATGGGAATGTCATATTGCCTCAAGTTTTTCTTGGAAAAGCTAGAAAATATAGATTATTCAATAAATTAATGAAAATATTAATCTTAAAAGTTATTGAGTATATTAAAAAATATAAAATACATGTTAGCATAAATCTAGATTATAATGATATTTTAAATCCTTCAATGAAAGAATTAATAATTAACAATATTAAAGATAATAATATTGGAGACTATTTAACAATAGAGATACTTGAGAGTAAAAAGATAAGTAATTTTTATTTAGTAAATGATTTTATTAATGATTTAAAAACTTACAATGTACAAATAGCCGTTGATGATTTTGGAAGTGGTTTTTCTAATTATGAACATATTTTAAATATTAATACAGATTACATAAAATTAGACGGAAGTTTAATAAAAAAGATTGATGAAGATATATATTATAACCTTGTGAAAAGTATTGTTCTTTTTTGTAAAGAACAGAATATAAAAGTAGTAGCAGAATTTGTAAGCGATTTAAAAATACTAAGATATGTTAAATCACTAGATATTGATTATTCGCAAGGCTACTATATAAGTAAACCTATAAAAATTGATGAAATAATTGGGAAAAAAGATGAAAACTAAATTAAAAGAGATAACAGATTTAACAGTAAGTGAACTGCTTTCTAATGAAATAATTTTGCCATCAAGCTATTTTCAATGTTTTGATAAACATGCAAAAACTATTAATATCAATATTGATGATGAATCTTTTGAAAAAGAGTTAAATGAATTGTTAGTAGAGGAGTTTAATACAATTAATAAATATGTTAATGATGCTGCTAAAACTATTGATACTGCTGCTACATTAACATTAAATGCTCAAGAAGCAATAGAAAATAAAAACACTTATCTTCTTAAAGATTTATATTCACAAATAAAAAACCTACAAATAGAACTTCAAGATATTACAGACAATATTTACAAAGATTATCTAACAAAAGTTAATAATAAAAAATGGCTTTATCATAAATATCTTGATAAAGATACAAATTATAAAAATGATGCAATGGTAATTTTAATTGATGTGGCAGATTACAACTATATTGCGCAAACATATAATAAACTCATATCTAATAATCTATTAATATATATTGCATCATACTTTAAAAATAAATTTAGAGAAGAGAACCTAAATTTTGATGTAACTAGATTTTTAGATAGTAAATTTATTATTACTCTAGAAGGAGAAGATCTAGGACAAATGGAAATTTTAATGAATAATATTTCAAGTATTTTATATAACACCACATTAAAAAGTAACTCAGGAGTAATTATAAAACCAACTTTTGAATATGCAATTATGAAAGTAAAAAAAGAAGAATCATTTCATGAATCAATAGATTTACTTTTACAAAATACAAAATCAATTAATAAAAAGTAGAATAGAAGTTTTTTAACTTTTCTTGTGCTTGTTTTATATCTATTTCTTCAAATCGTATTTTACTTCCAATTTTCATTTGAGATAATTTAAAACAATCTATACTTAAAACCGTTCCAATTTTAGGATATCCTCCAATTGTTTGTCTCTCTTTTAAAAGTATAATAGGCTGTCCATCTTTTGGAATTTGAATACTTCCAAAAGTAATTGCTTCAGAAATAATTCCATTTAAAGAAGAAGAAATACTCTCTCCACTTAATTTACAAGCCATTCTATTAAAATCAGGTGTAATTGTATATATTGAATTAAAAAATTTCTTCTTTTCTTCTTTTGAAAAACTCTCTTCTTGATAAGAAAGTATTACTCTTAGAGTAAGCTCTTTTTTATAAAAAGGTATAAAGTTTTTATGCCATCTTTTATTAAATTCTTTATTGTTTTTTTCATAAGGTAAAATATCGCCATTTTTTATTTGAAGCCCTGATATTCCACCTAATGATTCTTTTATAGTTGTTGAATTACTTCCAAACTCTTTAGGAATAATGAAACCATTTTTTACAGCTAAATAGACTCTTTGTCCTTCAAGAATTTTTCCTATTCTTAAGATATCACCTTTTTTAATTTTTTGTATTTGCCAATTTTTATTTTCTTTATCATTAATAAAAAACTCACAAAAAGCTCCTGTTACAACTACACTTGTATCATCATTTGCTTTTAATTCTAGATTTGAAAAAGCTATTTCTAAAATATTAGTATTTAAACTATTATCTAAAAGTTTGTGAGCTGCTAAGGCTGCATATTCATCCATAACTCCTGAGTTTGTAACTCCTAAGTGTGTAAAAGAGAATCGTCCTCTATCTTGAAGTGTTGTAAAAATACCAGCTTTAATTACTTCAAAACTCAATTTGTCCACCTTGTCTTAAAAATTCTTCTTTTGAAATTGCATTAAACTTTATTCTTGATTCAATAGTAAGAGGAGATAAAGTATCTAAACTCTTATCAAAAAGTTTAAAAGCTGTTTTACCTAATATATTCCATCCCCCAGGAGAATCCTGAGGATAAATTGCTGTTTGATTATCAGCAATAGCAACAGAACCTTTTGGTATTTTTTTTCTAGGAGTTTCTAATCTTGCTGTTACAATTTTTTTATCTATTGATGCCATATAAGCAAAACCAGGAAGAAAACCAATTGCAAAAACATCATATATTTTAGAACTATGAATCTCTATAACCTCATCAATAGATAATTTTGCATTTAAAGCTACTCTTTGCAAATCTAAACCCACTTCTTCTGCATAATAAACATCAACATTTATAATTTCTAAATCATTTTCTTCTTCTATTTTAATATCTAGTAATAGTTTTTCTAAAAACTTTTTTATTGTTTCAAAATCATATGTAAAAATATCATATGTAATCAAAATTGAAGTATATGAAGGTACTATTTCAATTATAGCTTCATCTTTTAAGGCTTTTAAAAGTTTATAAGCTGCTTTTACTTTTAGTGATGTTTCTTTTGAAATAATATCACTAAAGTAAATAATTACAGAATCAACTGAGGCTAATTTTATTTCCATTAATTTAAAACTTTATGTAATGCCTTAATAAAAAATAAAGCACTATCTCCATCTCCATGAACACAAATAGTATCAGTCTTTAAAAATAGTTTTTTATTATTTACACTTTTCATAAAACCCTTATCTTTTAGCATCTTTATTCTTTCCATAACATCTAATTCATCTTTAATAACAGCATTTGGAAGTATTCTTGAAACTAATGTACCATCATCATTATAATTTCTATCTGCAAATACTTCATATAAAAGATTAATTCCATATAATTTAGATGTATATTCATAAGCCTCATTATCTTCCCTTGAAAGAATCATAAGTTTAATATTTTTATCAAATGATGAAATTGCACTTAATACAGCTTTAAAAATATTTTCATCTTTCATCATATCATTATATAAAGCACCATGAGGTTTTACATAAGAAACAGCTGTTCCATGAGTTTTACAAAAAGCACTTAAAGCTCCTAATTGATATAAAACAATAGATTTTATCTCTTCTAAAGAACAAGGCATAGACCTTCTTCCAAAACCTACTAAATCTTGATAAGAAGGATGTGCTCCTATTGTCACATTATGTTTTTTTGCTAACTCTACTGATTTATTCATTGTAAGAGAATCAGAAGCATGAAAACCACAAGCAAGATTTGCTAATGAAATATAAGGCATAATCTCTTCATCTTGACCCATTTTCCAAATACCAAAACTCTCACCCATATCACAATTTAATCTAATCATCGTATCGCCTTGCATTTAAATACTTTCCTTATTTTATCATATTTACTATTTAATCATTTGATTAGGTAAATAAAATACAATTTCAGGGAAAAATGTAATAAGAGCAACGGTAATTACCATCATTACAAAAAAAGGTAATGTTGCTTTTAAAATTGTTTCAATTTTCTCATCACTTATACTTTGTATTACAAAAAGTGAAAAGCCAACAGGAGGAGTAATTTGGGCCATTTCAACCATAAATACTAAAAATACACCAAACCACAATGGATCAAAGCCTGCTAATACTACAATTGGTAATACAATTGGCAATGTCATAACTACAATAGAAACTGCTTCTAAAATCATTCCTAAAATAATATACATAATACCAATAAGTAAAATTAACATTAATGGTGATAATCCAAGTCCTGTAATAAACTCACTCATAGCCCTAGCAATTCCTAAAAATCCAATTACTTGAGATAAAAAAACTGCACCAGCAATAATAAATCCAATCATAACTGATGTTCTAATAGTATTTAATATAGCATTTTTAAAAACTTCTAAATTAATAGCTTTAAAATATGTTGCTAATAATAAAGATCCTAAAACACCTAAAGCAGCAGCTTCAGTTGGAGTTGCAAAGCCACCATAAATTGAACCTAATACAATAGAAATCAGTAAAAAAATAGGAGCTAAATCTTTTAAAGAATGAAGCTTATCAGTCCATGTAAATTTTTCTTCAATATCAGGTAGTACACTTGCATCAACTTTTGCTCTATACATAATATAAAATGAATATAATGAAGCCATTAAAAGCCCTGGCAAAATACCTGCTACAAATAATTTACCAATAGAAACATCAGACATTACCCCATAAATAATCATAATCAATGATGGAGGAATTAAAAATCCTAAAGTTCCTGAACCTGCTAATGATCCCATAGCTAATTCTTTAGAGTAACCTCTTTTTTTAAGTTCATCTAATGTAATCTTTCCAACCGTAGCAGTTGTAGCTGCTGAAGACCCAGAAACTGCTGCAAATAATGAACAAGCAGCGACATTTACATGAAGAAGTCCCCCTGGAATATATGCAAGCCAAGGCTTAAGTCCATTTAATAGTTTTGTTGAAATAGATGATTTATATAAAATCTCACCCATTAAAATAAACATAGGTAAAGCTGCAAGAGACCATGAATTCATAGCATCATATAATGAAGATGCCAAAAGATCTCCTATTTTATCATATATAGAGATAACAGGTGGTAAATTATGATCAAATAAAAGCATTCCTATAATACCTGTCAACATTAAAGAAATTCCTATCCATAAAGATGATAAAAGTAATATAAACATAAATGCAATTAAAATAATCGATAAGACTAGTGGATCAGCTATCATTTGAAAATCCTTTAAAAATAAATAAAATTACTGCTAATATAAAAATAGAAATACCAATAGGCATTGCAAGTTGGGTTAAATATAGTGGTGTTTCAGAAACATTTTCAGATAACATCTCTAATTCATAGGAATCATATGTAAATAAAATTGTTCTATAAAGTGCAAAAGTTAATACTCCTAATGTTATAACTGCTGCAAAAATATCGATCTTTTTGTTTATTGTTTTTGATAACCTTGAAGTAATTATATTAATTCTAATATGTGAATCTTGCGAAAAGGCATAAGCTAAGCTTAAAAAAATTGAGGCTAAATATAAGTATCCACTATACTCATCTGCAATCATTGTTGAAATATCAAAAAACGATCTTAAAAAGATTTCTGTTAGAATCAATAAAACTAATGAAATTAAAATAAATCCAGCTAAATAAGCTGAGCCTTTGCTCAACTTATCTATAAAATTTGATAAGAAATTCATGCCAATTACTTTCTATACTCTTTGAAGATAGCTTTAATTTGAGAATTTGCACCATCTAAATATTCAGTTAAAAGTTTAAGAGCAATTACATCTAACTCTTTTTTGAGCTCTGCTGATGCTTCAGTAATTTTAATACCGTTTTTAGCTAATGTTTCTAAGGCAGTTTTTTCTTCCATTCTTACAGCTTCCCATTGAGATTTTTCAATTTCTGAAGCTGCTTTTGTAAGAGCTTCTTTCTGCGATTTATCTAAAGAATTCCAATAATCTAAGTTAACTGTAACTGCTTGTAAAGGATATGCATAGTTAATTTTTGTATAGTTGTCTAAAACTTCCCAAAATTTACCGTCTTTTCCAGATGAAGATGAAGTTACAACTGAATCAACCATACCAGTTCTTAAAGAAGAATATACCTCTCCCCATGGTAATGCAACTGCCGATCCTCCGGCCATATTTACAAATGCCGCTGAATTTTTGTCATAAGTTCTAGTTTTTACGCCCTTAAAGTCTGAAATTGATGTTAATTCTTTTTTAGAATAGAAGCCTGATGCTGGCCAGGTAACAGAATAAAGTAACTTTTGATTCCATTTTTTAGCAGTTTTTTCATAAGCTGGTTTAGCTAATTGATATAATTTAAAAGCATCATCATATGAGCTTGCTATAAAAGGTAAAGCAGATACACCAAATACTTTACCTCCACCTGAAGTAAAAGGAATAAACATATCAGTCATAGCAACAGTTCCATCTTTAACAGCTTTCAAAGGATTACCTTTAATAAGTGCAGAACCTGGATGAACTGTAATATTTACACTTCCATTTGAATAATCTTTTACAAGTTTTGAAAACGCAACAGCACCTTTTGTATGGAAGTTATTAGCTCCGTACTTAGCATTTAAATCCATTTTAATATTTCCAGCTAATAATGAAGCTGTTAATCCTGCAATTAATAAACCTTGTTTTAACATTTTACTCTCCTAAAATTAATATTTTGAAGTTTATCAATCTTAAGTGAGGAAACGGTGAGTTTTTATCTTTTAGTTAAGGTTTTCCAACTTATAACCAGTTTGTGAAATATTTTGAATTAATTCAATTGGTAATTTTTGTCTTAATTCTTTTATAAATGTTTTTAAAGCACTCATACTCATAGATCTATCTTTCCAAATATACTCTTCTATTTGATCATAAGAAAGAACTTGATTTTTATTTTTATACAAAAGTATCAAAAACTCTTTTTCTCTTTTTCTCAAAGCTATCTCTCTTTCTTTATAAAAAAGTTCATGTTTTTGTATATCAAAATAGCAATCACTATTAAAAATTAGATTCTTTGTTAGTCTTTCACCTAAGCCTTTTATAATCCCAATTAAAAGATTTTCTGCATTTACTGGTTTTAGAATATAATGATTAATATTTAAATTTATCAAATCCAGAAGATACTCTTCATTTGAATAAGCTGTGACCATTATAATAATTGTATTTAAATCATTCTCTCTTATTTTTTTAACCATTTCAATACCATTTTTATTTGGCATTTCTATATCACTTAATATAATATCAGGCTTATATTCTAAATACAAATCATAAGCATCTTCACCATTACTTGCTTCTAAAACATCTTCAAAATAGTATTTTAAAGTATTAACTAATCTTTTTCTAATACCATTTTCATCTTCTACACAAAGAATAGTATAATTTTTAAACTGCTCTAATAAATTATTATCCATTGTCCATCTCCACAATTATTTTGAAAAGTGCACCATTTTTAGTATTTTCAACACTAAGTTCACCATTCATATTTTTTTCAATAATCATCTTAGACATATAAAGACCAAGACCTGTTCCTTTTGAACTCTCTTTTGTTGTGAAATATGGTTCAAAAATCAGATCTAAATGCTCTTCATTTACACCAAGAGCATTATCTTCTACTGTAATTACAGCATTTTTACCTTCAACATTTACTGTTACATCAATTTTAGGATTATTGATTTTTCTTTGATTTAAAATATCCTTGGCATTTGAAATTAAATTTAACATTACTTGTGCAAACTCCCTTTCATATCCATTTATAATAGAATTACACTTTACTTTTTTATTAAGTTTAATCTCATAACTCTTAATAGATGCTCTTACTAATGAAATTGCTTCATTACATGCATCATCAACATAAAATCTTATTTTTTTCTTATCAGGCTTAAAAAAATTCCTAAAATCATCAATAGTATGTGACATAAATTGTATTAATTTATTAGATTCGTCAACACTTTCACGAAGTAAGCTATCATCTAATTTTTTAAATTTATTTGCTGTTTCTAATTCCATTAATATACCAGAAACTTCGCTTAAAGGTTGTCTCCATTGATGAGCAATCATTGATAACATAGCTCCCATTCTAGCAAGTCTGGATTGATGTAACATTGCTCTATCTTTTTTCTTTGCTTCAAGCAATGCTTTATCTATTCTTTTTTCTAAATTTTTATTTATATCTTGTAGTTCAATCTCTTTTTTCTCAACATTTCTTTTATAATTTGAAAAAACAGAACTAATTTTTCTAGAAATAATAAAAGATAAGAGTCCAATAACAATAATAATCATACTTGAGATAATTATTACCTGTCTAATATATTTATTAATTCTTTTTTCTAATAATTTTTTACTTTGATAAATAGAATTTTCAATATCATCAAGATAAAGCCCTGCACCAATAACCCAATTATATTTTTTGTAAAGTCTAAAAAAACCAAGTTTCTTTGAAGCATGCAATTCTTTTGGTTTTTGCCAATAATATTCAATAAATACTCCATTGGGTTTATTTAAAGTTTCATCTACAAATTGTTTTGTAATAAGCGTTCCTATTGCATCTTTTAATTTAATATCATAAGATCCAATTTTATCTTTTCTAAAAGGATGAGCTCTTAGATAATATTTCGTATCATGAATCCAAATATAACCATTATTTTCATATCTAATAGTTTCAATAAAACTAATTAACTCCTCTTTTAATTCATCTTCACTTAATTTTTTATTCCTATTTACTTGATGCTCAATAAAATTTATTGCATAATTTATCTCTTTTTTTAAAATATTTCTTTGTTTTTGAATATACTCTTGTTCAACTCTTAAACTCTCTTCTTCAAAATAACTATTTTGATTTTGCATAAAAAAATAAATAGTAAAAAATGCACTAATAAAAACAGTAAATATGGGAGTTAAAACTATAAGTTTTGGAATATTCTTTTCATTAAACAAAAAATGCTCCTAATATTTTGTATGAAATACTATTATTTATAAGTGAGATTATAGTGAGTTTTACGTTTAGGAAAAATTATTAATAAAAAATAATAGCATAAAAAAGAAAGGTTCAATTATAATTATTCTATAATATGCACTTTTAAATAAATATAAAGAGAAGATTATGAATAAAAATGAACATATCTGTAAAAAATCTATTGCAAAGGATTTTAAAGATGGTGAAAAACTACTTAAGAACTTAAAAAATTGTATTACTATTTTTGGAAGTGCAAGAACCTCTCAAAGTGATGATTATGCTTTTTTGGCCCAAAAATTAAGTTTTAACTTAGCTCAAAAAGAGATAAATATTATAACTGGTGGAGGTAGTGGAATTATGCAGGCTGCTAATAAAGGTGCTTATAAATCCCATAATGCAGAATCTATTGGATTAAATATTGATTTACCTTTTGAACAAATTTTAAATCCCTACACAACTAAAAGTCTTAAATTTAATCACTTCTTTTCTAGAAAATATATGTTAGTTAAATATTCAAAAGCTTGTGTAGTTTTTCCTGGTGGATTTGGAACTTTAGATGAAATGTTTGAAGTTTTAACCTTAGCACAAACAGGAAAATTAAATGGCTTTAAAATATTTTTAGTAGGTGAAGAGTATTGGAAATATCTTCTAAAATTCTTAAAAAAATCTTTATATAAAAATGGAATGATAGAAAAAAAAGATTTAGAAATCATTACTCTTACTGATGATATTAAGTTTATAGAAGAGGAGATTGAGAAACTACTAGATTAGTAGTTTCTTTAAATTTCAACTTTTTAATTTTGATACATATGATATTTTGTATTCTCTTTTGCTTTTCTCTCTTCAATCTTTTTATAAGTATCTAAAGCTTTTTGTTTTAATTGCTTATTAACAATATTTAGATTATATTCTTTTATTATTTCATCTAAAACCAAAATATATACAATAGAGTTTAATCTTTCGGATTCTTTATTTCTCATTAACTTATCTAAATCTATTGCATAAATTGCTTCTTGAAAAGTAAAAAACAATCTTTGTGAAATATCATCTAATCTATATGTATAACCTAATATTGTTAAAAAATTTTCTTCAAACTCTTTATCTAATTTTTCTTTTTTTAACTCTTTTGCAAACTTAGCAATTTGAATATTTAATTTAGAAGTAATTTCATTTGCTTCTACAACTTTATTTTTAAAACTTAAAAAATAGTCTGAAATTTCGTTTATCATATTTATTACCTTTCTTTTTCACAATTATTATATAAAAAAATTATAAAATTATCTACTTTTATGTGAAATTACATATAATAATAATAAAACTTACTAGGAAAAATTATGTTAAAGAAAATATCAATTGCAGGATCTCTAGTTTTATGTACAACATTAAGCTTCGGGTTTGATTTAGGGAGTATAACAAAAGGTGTAATGGATAAGGTTTCTAATCCTACAACAAGTACAAGTACAAAAATTGGAGTTGATAATTCTACTGTAACAAGTGGACTAAAAGAAGCTCTTAAAGTTGGTGTTGATTATGCAGTTAAAAATCTTGGAGCAAATAATGGATATTTAAACAATTCCTTAGTTAAAATCCCTTTACCTGAAAATTTGCAAAAAGCTGAAGGAATAATTAGAAAAGTTGGCGGAGATAAAATGGCTGATGATTTAATAAATTCTATGAATAGTGCAGCTACAAAAGCAGCTCCTCAAACTGCAGAAATTTTTGTTGATGCAATAGAAAAAATGAGTTTAACAGATGCACAAAAAATCTTAAATGGTAATGAAAATGCTGCAACAGATTATTTTAAAGCAAATACAACAACTTCATTAAAGAAAATGATTGCGCCAATTATTCAAGAAACAATGAAAGAGAATCAGGTTGCTGGATATTATGATAGTTTTAATAACTATTATAAACAATATGGAAAAGGATTAGTTGATAATAGTGCTCTTGGAGGACTTGCAAAAAACTTTGGAGTTGATTCTTATCTTCCAAGTTCTAGTGATCAAAATTTAGATGAATATGTTACAGATAGAGCAATTGATGGATTATTTAAAATGATTGCAACAAAAGAAGCTGCAATTAGATCTAATCCAATTGAACAGACTACTTCTATTTTAAAACAAGTATTTGGTAAATAAAAGCTTTTAGCTTTTATTTACTTAGTGATTCTTACTTTGATGGAATTTCAACTTCAAAATAATGATTAATAATATTTTTATTAACTAAACTACTATTATAATTACCTTGAAATCTTTTTTTATTTAAGAATTTATTTTCATAATCTTTCTTAAAACTTTTTAGAAGTTTTGTATAAAGTTTTCCTTCATTATCTAAAATGAATCGCTCTTCACTTCCACCATAAATATAAATCAAACTTAAATATGAGTCATCATTTATTTTATATGTTTTAAAGTTATAGCTTTGAATATCTAATTCTTCAACTGTTTCAATACTTTTTAATTTTAATTCATATTTTAAACTTGTTTCAAGAAAACTACTAGGAAGTCCATTCCATGTGCAATTTTGCTCTAATTGTATATATTCTACAAAAAGATTTCCATACTCTTTGTTAGTATCAACTAAAGTATAAGAATTTAAACTACAGCCAGAGCTATACCTTTTTAAGATTGGATTTGTAAAATCTATTGAAATAATAGATTGTTTATTTTTTCCAAGACTTAAAGAGTTATAATCTAGATTATAAACAGAATTACTAGAACTACATCCAGTAAAAAAAACTAAAGTAAGTGTAAAAAGAACACTTATTATTTTTGCATTAATCACTTGCATTAAAGAATCCTTTTAGTGAATTTTCCTTTACCATTGAGATATTAAAATTAATATCACCTTTTTCTTCTTTTGGGAAGTTATATTTATAAAACTTATCAAGTCTTGATAATAAGCCCTTATATAACTTACCTTTTGTATCTAATATAATTATATCTGAATTTACCGTGTAAATATATATTAGATGAAGGATAAAAGAGTCATTTACTTTAAAAATTTTAAAAGTATAATTATTGATTTCTTTTTTTTCTATTGTTTCAAACTCTTTAATATTTAATTTTTCTTTAAAGAATGTTTCATATAAAGATAAAGCTTGACCATTCCATTGGCTATTACTATCTAGTTTTATATACTCTAAAAAAATATCTTGATTATTCAATGTGTAGGCTTCAATAACATAAGAATCATGTCTTGTTTTAATTTCATATTCAAATAATTCATATTCAAAAAACTCATCTGCTGTAATTTTAAATATTAACTTATTATCTTCAAATTTATATATTGGTATAGATGCTGTTGCTATAAACTTTACAATTTTACTAAAAAATCCCATATAAACATCCAAATTATTTTTTATTATACTTTATCATATTTATATATATAATAGTTTTAATAAACAATTACTTTCAAATAAATTAAATATTTTTACTTATGGATTAATAATTGCATAGATTAATCTTTCCCGTAGTAATATATATACTTTAATAAATATAAAAGGTTTTAAAAATGAAAATAGCGATTCCAGTAAAAGATGAAAATTTAACATTCTTTCCAAATGCAGGGCATACTCCAAAATTCGCAGTTTATACTATGAGTGGGTCAGGGATGTTTAGGTCATTTAATCTTGAAAATATAAAAAACAACCCAAGAACAGATATAGATCACGATCATGCAGAAGAAGAGCATGAATGTAATCATTCTCATGAGGATCAAGAACATATAGAACAACACAATAAAATGGGTAGAGCATTAAAAGATTGTAATTATATAGTAGTAAAAAAAGCTTGCAAAAATACAGCCAAATCATTTACATCAGAAGGTATAAAGCTTGTTAAATATAATGGTGAATCATTTGAAGCACCTAAGATTTTAAATGAGATCTCGTCTAAATTTGTTTAAAAAGAAGTGATTTTATAACTCTTTGTTTTAAAAATAAGCCAGGAAAAGAATAATATTTTCTATTCTTGCTTAATTGATAAATTTAATTCTTTTTCATTAAAAAAATTAATTTATTGGAAAAGGAAACATAATTATTATAAGTGCAATAACAATTAATGCAACTCTTGTAGGTGATTTAATTTTATCATTTACCAAAGCATTAGATAAAATATACAGACCAAAAGCTATTTTTATAAATGAAATAAGAGATAAGACAAAATTTTCATTAGGATAAATTAAATATTTATTTGAAATGAAAGCTAAAGGCACTATATATAAACCAATACCTAGTTTCATTGCTTTTGCAACTACACCCAACCAATTTGTTTGAGCCATTCCTGAAGCTATAAAAACTGTTCCACAAACAGGAGGTGTGATTGTTGAGAGTAAGGCAAACCAAAATATAAATAAATGTGCTTGAAGAGCTGAAAGTCCAAACTCTTGTAAAATTGGACCAGCCACAGAAACACAAATAATATATGCAGCAGTTGTAGGAACTTCCATACCTAAAACTAAACATGCAAGTGCAGTTAAAAGTAAAGCTATCCAAAGATTATCACCAGCTAAAAATAAAATAGCTGAAGTAATTTTTACACCAACTCCTGTAATATTTAAAACACCAATAATAATACCAGCACAAATGATAACAGAAGCAATAATTGAAATCTGTTTTGAAGCAGTTATACAAGCATCTAAAAATCTAAAAATAAAACTTTTAAAAGAGATTTCCCAATCTTGATTTACTAAAAGTAAAAAAATACTTGCAAAAATTGCAAGAGCTGCAGAATATTGAGGTGTTTTACCAATAATAAGAAGTGAATATAAAAGTATTCCAAAAGGAATAATAAAAAATGGAGCTAATTTTAGAACTATTATTGAAGTAGGTATTTCTTCTTCATTCATTGCAACTAATTTATACTTTCTTGCAAAAACATCAATTCCAATCCATACTGTAAAAAAGAACAAAATTGCAGGAAATATTGCAGCACT
>JBFHGG010000072.1:0-14494 GCA_041583235.1 Halarcobacter sp. | reverse complement strand
TTGTTATAAATAGTGCTTTAGTAATTTATTTAGTATATAAAACTTTTAGGTCAAAAAATGTCATATCTTAAAATTAAAAATTTAAATGTAAAATTGGATAAGTTCTCTTTAGAAGTAGAAAATCTAGAAATAGAAAAAGCTTCTTTTTTTGGTGTGTTAGGACACTCTGGAGCAGGAAAAAGTACATTTTTAAATCTACTTTGTGGTTTAGAAGATATAAAAAATGGAAGTATATTTTTAGATAATGAAAATATAACAAATAAAGCTTCAAATAAGAGAGGACTTGCTTATGTATTCCAAAATTCACTTTTATTTGAAGGCTTAAGTGTAAAAGAAAATCTTGAGTATATTTTAAAAGCGAAAGCTATTAATAAAAATAGTTTTGATGAAATTATAAATAGAGCTTTAAGTGATTGTGAAATAGAAAGTTTAAAAAATAGAGATATAAATAATCTAAGTGGAGGAGAAAAACAAAGAGTAGCTTTAGCAATGGCTTTGATGTTAAAACCAAAACTTCTTATTCTTGATGAACCTTTCTCAAATCTTGATACCTCTTTAAAAATATCTTTAAGAAGCTTTTTAAAATCCCTTGTAAAAAAACATAAGATTACAGTTATTATGGTAAGCCATGATAAACTAGACGCTTTTGAACTTTTTGATAAAATGATTTTACTTGAAAAAGGAAAAGTATTACAAATAGGAAGTCCTAAAGAGATTTATGAAAATCCAAACTCTGTGAAGTGTGCAAAATATTTTGGAATTGAAAATATTTTTTATGGAAATATCAAAAATAATATATTTACCAATAAAAATATATCTTTAAATATAAATTCTAAAGACATAAAAAATGCTGTGATAATTCTTCCTTTTCATGCTATAAATATTGAAAATGATGGTATACAAATGAATATAAAAAATAGTATTTATATAGAAGGTAGATGGAAAAATCAATTAGAAAATGGTTTGATTTTTTATTCGCAAAAAAAACTTGAAAAAATACAAAATATAAAAATAGATACTTCAAAAATTATTATAAAAGAGGAAATTAAATGTTAGATACTCACGCAAGAGGATATTTCAACATTTTATTTCAAGGTCTTGCAAAACTACTTTTATCTTTACATTTAAAGCCTTTACACGTAACTTTTTTGGCCTTAATAACAGGCTTAATAGGTGCTTTTAGTTTTTATATTGGCTTTCATATAATAAGTCTAATTTTACTTTGGTGCAGTGGTTTATTTGATGCACTTGATGGAGAGATGGCAAGACAAAGTAAATTACAATCAAAAAAAGGTGCTTTACTTGATTTACTTTTTGATAGAGTTGTTGAAATTGCTTTTATATTTTCTTTTATAAATACAGCCTCAATTCTTTCTTTACTCTCTCTTTCCTGTACAATAATTTTATCAATGACAGTGTTTTTAACTGTTGGAGCAATGAGTGAAAAACAGAGTAAAAAATCATTTTATTATCAAGCAGGTTTAATTGAAAGAACTGAAGCTTTTATACTATTTTCATTAATGATAATATTTTCTACTTATTCAACTTATATAGCATATTTATTTTCAATATTAATTTTAATAACTGTTCTTCAAAGACTTAAAGAAGCATTGCAAATATTAAAATAATTTATTATTAGATTAATATTGTAGAAAAATCATATATTTATCTTTGGTAAATTATTATTTACTATATTAAGATTTAACTGATTTAGATTTAGATACAATCGCATATAATTATTACAGTTTTCAATTATACTTTGGTTTTTAGATTTAATTAAATCCAAGAAAAGAAAAATTTGGCGAGAAGGTGTAGGAATTGAACCTACCGCGGCGTTTACACAAAAACCGCCGATCAGGGTTGAAGCCTGCGGTGCCCACCAGGGTCACATACCCCCCAAATTTTTTGTAGACGTAATAATACTATAAAAATATTAAAAAAGTATAAAAGGGTGAAAATGGTTTTACTTAAATCTATTCCTAAAGTAGATAAATTCATTTCCAATAAAGAGTTTGAATCTATGTCTTTATCGCTTGTTTCAACAATTTCTAAAAGAATTTTACAAAATTTAAGAAAATCCATTTTAAATAATGAAATTAATGAATTTAATGAAAAAGAATTAATAAAAAAAGTAATCAATGAATATGATAAGATTACCGAACCATCTCTACAAAAAGTTATTAATGCAACAGGAGTCATTGTTCACACAAACTTAGGAAGAAGTTTAATAAATGAAAAAGCCTTTGAAGCAGCAAAAACAGTGGCAACCTCTTATAATAATCTTGAGTATGATTTAGAAAAAGGAAAACGTGGAGAACGATATTCTCATATTTCAAAAGTTATTTGTCAGACTTTAGGCTGTGAAGATGTATTAATTGTAAATAACAATGCAAGTGCTGTTTTTCTAATACTAAATACTTTTGCAAAAAACAAAGAAGTTGTTGTAAGCCGTGGGGAGCTTGTTGAAATTGGGGGAAGTTTTAGAGTTCCTGATGTAATGGCTAGTAGTGGAGCTATATTAAAAGAGATTGGAACTACAAATAAAACCCATTTAAAAGATTATGAAAATGCTATAAATGAAAACACCTCAATGTTAATGAAAGTTCATAAATCAAACTACTCTATTGAAGGCTTTTCATCAGAAGTCTCTTTTCAAGATATTATAGAGACTGCAAATAAAAATAACTTAATGAATTACTATGATATGGGAAGTGGGCATTTAATTGATTTACCATATGGTTTAGATCAAAGTGAGCCTTCTGTATTAAAATATATGCAATATAATCCTAGTCTTCTTAGTTTTTCAGGTGATAAACTTTTAGGAAGTGTTCAAGCTGGAATTATTGTAGGAAAGAAAAAATATATAAATCAGTTAAAAAAGAATCAACTTTTAAGAATGTTAAGAGTTGATAAAATAACTTTGGCTTTACTTGAAGAAAATGTAAAATCAATCTTATTAGGAAATTTAGAGGATATTCCAACTCTTAATATGCTTTTTAAAGGAGTTGAGGAATTAAAAAAGAATGCAAATATTTTAAAAGAGTCTTTAAATAATATTTGTGAAACAAAAGTTTTAGAGACTAAAACAGTAATTGGAGGGGGAACTACTCCAAATAAAAAAATACCAACTATTGCCTTAAGTTTAAAAATAAAAAATTATAAACCAAATAAAATAGAAAAACTTTTAAGAGCAAAGAATATTATTGGAAGAATCGAGAATGAAGAGTTTTTATTGGATTTTAGAACTATTCAAGATGAAGATATTGAATTAATAAAAAATATTATAAAAGAGATTTGTGATGAATAATTATATTGTAGGAACTTGTGGACATATTGACCATGGAAAAACAGCTTTAATCAAGGCTTTAAATGGCTTTGAAGGGGATACAACAAAAGAAGAAAAACAAAGAGGGATTACTATTGATTTAAGTTTTTCGAATATATCAGATGGCACACAAAATATTGCTTTTATTGATGTTCCTGGACATGAAAAACTTGTAAAAAACATGATTGCAGGAGCTTTCTCATTTGATTGTGTTATGATAGTTGTAAGTGCGGCAGAAAAAATCATGCCACAAACAATTGAACACTTACAAATTTTATCACTACTTGGTGTTAAAAATGCTATTTTGACTATTACAAAAAAAGATTTAGTAGAAGAGTCAGAACTTCCACAAATCAAAGAAGAAATAGAAGAATATATAAAAGAGTATGGTTTTGAATTATTATTTTCTACTTGCGTTTCTATTTATGATAATAAATCAATTGAAGATTTAAAAAATAAGCTGTTTTCATTAAATGCCAATACAAAAGTTGAAGAGAATTTCTTTAGATATTATATTGATAGAGTATTCTCAAGCCCTGGGGCTGGAACTATTGTAACAGGTACAGTTTTAGGTCGTCCTATAAAAGTAAATGACAAACTATTTATTTGTGATATAAAAAAAGAAGTAAAAATTAAAAATCTTCAAGTACATGGAAAAGATTGTGATGTTTCTAATATATCAAATAGAACGGCAATAAATCTTAGTGGAATAAATTCAAATTTACTAAAAAGAGGATATGTACTTTCTCAAAAAGGATATTTAAGAGGTTTTGATACTATTGATATCTCTTTTGATTGCTTAAAAGAAAAAGAGTTGAAACATAATCAAAAATACTCTATTTTCATTGGTTCAAAAAAAATAGAAGCAAAAATATTGCTTTATAGTTCTACAACATCACTTAAATCAGGCTTTGCAATGATAAAAAGTGATACTCCAATTTTTTCAGTCTATAAAGAAAAACTTATAATAAGACAAGGAAATGATACAGTTGCAGGAGCTGTTGTTTTAAATCCAATAATGGATCCAATGAAGAAATCTCAAAAATTACAACTATTAGAAGCTTTAAAAGAGGAAAATATATCAAAAGCATATGAAATACTAATAAATGCTCATAAAAAAGGTTTAGGATTAATTTCCTCTGCACAAAGATTTGCTCTAAGCCATGAAAAAGCCTTAGAATATACAGTTAATTTAAAAGAGACTTTTATTGATGAAAAATCCTTGGTTTTATATCCTATTCAAACAAAAGATTTAATAAAAAACAATATAAAAAACATTTATACAAAAAATCAATTTGCCCTACTTTCAATTGCTTCAATACAATTAAGAATGAAATGGGCAAGTGAGAATTTCATTCAAACAGTATTAGAAGAATTAGTAGAAGAAAAATTCTTACATAAAGATGGAAACTTATTTAAAAGTGCAAATATTATTGAGGATTTTAAATCAAAATTAGAAAATATAGTTTTAGAAAGACTAGAGAATGAAAATTTAACACCAACTGCACCTTATAATATCTATGATGATTTAGATTTAGATAGAAAAATGGGTGATGATATTTTAAAAGCTTTATGTGCTAAAAAAGCTGTTGTAAGGCTTCAACATAATCTATTTATTCATGCTCAAAGTCTTAGTAATATTGTATTAGAAATGAAAAATATTATAAAAGAGCAAGGATATATTGATATATCAAATTTTAAAGAAAAATACGCACTTAGTAGAAAATATTTAGTTACATATTTAGATTATCTTGATAATTTTTCTCAAATTAAAAAAGATGGAAATAGAAGAATTTTTGTATCTGAATTTATCTAAATTCTAAAGAGATATATCTCTTTAGAATTTTTATTTCTTTTTAGGTCTAAAAGGTTTAATAACCTCTTCATTACACTCTAAAAATGGTCCTTCCATTAAATCTATACAATATGGAATTGCTGGGAAAACAGCATCTAAACACTCTCTAATTGATTTTGGTTTTCCAGGAAGATTTACAATTAATGAACTTCCTCTAAGACCTGCTGTTTGCCGTGATAGTATTGCTGTTGGAACAAACTTTAAAGACTCTGCTCGCATTAATTCTCCAAAACCTGGCATCATTCTATCACACACAGCTTCTGTAGCTTCTGGTGTTACATCCCTTGCAGCTGGTCCCGTTCCACCTGTTGTAACAACTAATGAGCAACCTTCAATATCTACAAGCTCTTTCATAGTCTCTTCTATAGTTTCTTGATCATCTTCAATACATCTATAAACTTCTTCCCAAGGAGAAGTTAAATAATCATTCATAGTATCAATAATGGCCTTCCCTGATAAGTCTTCATAAATCCCTTTACTTGCCCTATCTGAAGCTGTTATTATTCCTATTTTTGCAATTTGTTCACTCATAAAATATGTCCTTTTTCTTTTATAAAATATATAGTAGCAAAATTTCTAAAAAAATTTAGTGCTGCTTTTGAATCTATTATTTTATCTTTTTCACCTAAATAGACCTCTATTTTTGTACCCTTATTTAAAATATATTGAATTTTTTCTTCTTCCCATGTATAGTTTAGAAGCTCTTCAAGTTCTTCCATACTACCTTGTGTAAAATACTTATTAGTATTTAGAGTACTTGGATATGCTATATTTTCTAAAAAGTTATCACAATATGCTTTAGCATCTTTTTTAAAAAACATAACTTGCATTCTTTTAAATTTTGTATCTTGTGTTTGAAAAAAAGCAGGAGAAAACAGTTGTAAAGTATCTACTCTTTTTTCTGTTTCTAAAACATACTGAAATGCTTTTATTGCTCCATATGAAAAACCTGAAACAGTAAAATCATTATCTAAAAAATAATCATCAAAAAGTTCTTCTTCATTACTTAAACAAAACCCTGAAAAAAACTTATATGTCATCTGTAGTAATTACCTCATTTTTAAGCATAATATTTTTTAATCTATTAATATCTGTAGCATTATGCGATAGCTGAGATCTTAAATCATTAGAAATATTTTCAATTAATACATTGGCATCTTTTGCCATTTTATACTCATCTACAATTTTTTGTGCAAGATCATAAGCCTTATGTAAATCTATACTGTTAATTGCATACTTCTCTTTTTTAATAATTTCAACACCAATAGAACCTGCTAAATATCTTTTTATGTTTTCCAAAAGTTCATTATATGAAGGATATACATTATCAATTTTTTTAACACTTTCATCAAATAAAGATATTTTATTTTTAGAAACAAAAGCTTTGCTAGCTTGATAAATACATAAAATATCTTTTTGCTCATCAGATAAAACTAGAGTATCTTTTTTACCAAACTCTACTTTACTTTTTGCAACTTCTATATCCTCAAGTTCTATGATTTTTGCATCTCTTTTAATCATATTTAATAAGGCTTCATTTATCAAAGTTGATAGTGCAGCTGAACTAAAACCTGAAGTTTCAAAAGCTAACTTATCTAAATCAAATTCATAATGTTTTGAAACTAAATATAATGACAAAATTTTCTTTCTATCTTCAATATTAGGCAAGTTTATAAATACACGTCTATCAAATCTTCCTGCTCTTAAAAGTGCTTCATCTAATACTTCTATTTTATTTGTTGCAGCAATTACAATTACTCCTGAATCACCTTCAAAACCATCCATTTGTGTTAAAAGCTCATTTAATGTAGATTCTCTTTCATCATTAGTTTTACCACCTCTTTTTTTACCAATTGCATCAATCTCATCAATAAAAATAATCGCAGGAGCACTTGCTTTAGCTTTTAAAAACAGTTCTCTAACTCTTTTTGCTCCCATTCCTACATAAATTTGTACAAAACTTGCTCCACTTTGGTAGAAAAATGGTACATCAGCTTCCCCGGCAACAGCTCGTGCTATTAAGGTTTTTCCAACTCCAGGAGGTCCAACTAAAAGAACACCTTTGGGAAGTTTTACACCATATTTTAAGTATTTTTTTGGTTTATTTAAAAAATCAACTATTTCTTCTAATTCAGCTTTAGTTTCTGAAATTCCAGCAACATCTTTAAAAGTAATATTTGAATTAACTGCTGTAATATTTGAAGATAAATCCTCATTTTTACTATTTGCTTTATTACTACTTTGAGCAGAGTCTAGCTCTTTTGAAAAAGCAGAATCATTAACATTCTCTTTATTTAAGAATTTTTGAATTTTCTCTTGTTTAAATCTTGCAAATACAGCAAAGGCAAGAAGGAATAAAAGGAATATAATTCCAAAATAATAAGACCCTGTTTTTATATGATCACTACTTTTATAAAGTGTGTATAAAAAAAGTACCAACAATACAATTGCTGACATACCCATAAGTTTAAAATTTTTATCTAAAATATTTTTATTTGAATCTCGCGACATTTTTATTAACCTCTGCTTTATAATCCTCAATAAAAACCCAATCTCCAACTAAATCAACTGAACTTTCTATCTCAATTTGATTAAAATGTTGGTCAAGACCTATATATTTACCATTTTTTTGAGTTTCAATTAAAACTTCAAGAGTTTTTGTATTTTCTTTTCTAAATTGATAATTTTTTTCTTCTATTATTTTTGTTAATTCATTATATCTTTTTTTTGCAATATCACCTTTGATATCACCTTTCATAGTTGCACTTGGCGTTCCATCTCTTTTTGAATAAGTAAAGCTGTGAACATGAGTTAACGGAAATCTATGTAAATTTTCTATTGCTTCTTTCCAAAGTTCATCAGTTTCACCTGGATGGCCAACTATAAAATCTGTTCCTAAAGCGTAGCCATTCTCTTTTAAAAATTCAAAAAGTTCAAGGTCTGATAATACCTTATTTCTTCTGTTCATAATTTTTAACATCTCTTTTGAAGTATGCTGAAGTGCTATATGAAGATGTTTTGCCATAAAAGGTTCGTTTATAATCTCTTTAAACTCATCATCAATTTGAATAGGTTCAATACTTCCCATTCGTATTCGTCTAACACCTTTAATTAAAGACATCTTTTTTAGAAGTTTTGCCAAAGAAGTATGCTGCTTTTTCCCATAAGAACCTACATTTGTTCCTGTTAAAATAAACTCGCCAAAACCATTTGCAGCTAAAGTTCTTACTTGCTCTAAAATTTTATCTTCTTGATAAGACCTTGCATCCCCTCTTACATAAGGAATAATACAATATGAACATCTAAAATCACAACCTTCTTGAATTTTAATAAAAGCTCTAGATTTTCCTATAAACTCTTCAACAATAGTATCATCAATATGTTCTAAATCCCCAGCATCAAAAAATCTTTCTTCATTTTGTAAAAGTTCATTTATTTTTTCTTTTTCTGAATGACCAAAAAGTGAATCAACCTTATCTTCTTTAAAAAGGTTCTCTCCTTTTGTCCAAACTCCACATCCTGTAAATACAACCCTTGGTGGCTTATTAAATCTATTTAAAGAGTTTATATAACCACGTGCTGTACTATCTGCACTATTTGTAACAGTACAAGAGTTTATTACAACTATATCTGCTTGTTTTTCATCTTGTGTTACTTCAAAATCTGTTAAATTACTCATCATAACTTGAGTATCAAACACGTTAGTTCGACACCCAAAAGTTTTAAAAAATACTTTTTGCTTATTTGCTGAAAAATTCATTTAAGCTTGTTCCTTGTTATCTTTTTATTATCTGATCTTCAATATCTTGAGGAACGCTTCTTCTAGAAGGTCCATAATGATCATCAGTCTTGTTAATATTAATTTGTTGAGTTGGGTAAGCAATATGAATATCAGGTTCTTTCATAAATGCTTCTAAAATCTCAGGGGACATTGTACTTCTTAAAACTAGTGCTGAGTAAGAGTTTGTTAAGTACCAAGCTGAAATAACTATTCCATATGGCTCAACAAAGGTGTAAACTCGTGGTTCAACACCTGTTGCTCTTAATTGGTATTTACTTCTCATCTTAGAAAGTTGCTTTCTTGTAATGTCTGTGTAACCTTTTGAATAATGTTTTAAAATCTCTTTTGCAATATGTTGTGCTTTTTTATGATTAGAATCAAAAGTAATTGTAATGTCAATACCATCCCAAACAGTTCTAAGTCCTGAGTGAGTATAGTTTGCAATCATTTCAGAAAAAACGTAGTTATTTGGAATAAAGAAAATTCTACCTGTTCTTCTATTTGTTCTATATGAAGTGTAAGTAATATCTTCTCTAATTGTTATTTTAAAAAGCGAGATATCAAGAACATCACCCACAACTTCTTGCCCATCTCTTGTTACTTTAATTCTTTCTCCAACATGAATAGAACCAGAAGTTACAATCACAAGCCATCCAAAGATTGACATAAACCAATCTTTTAAAGCAATAGCAATACCAGCAGATGCAAATCCTAAGATTGTAACAAGATATGAAACATTATCAATATAAGAGAAAAGCATAATCATTAAAACAATAAATACAACTAAAAAATTTATAACTTTATTCGTCATATAATAATTTTCATTTTGTGAGAAGTACTTTTTAAGTGCCATTTTTATTAAAAATGTTATAACAAAAAGTAAAATTATAATCAATGCAATATTGAATATTTTCATAATTTGTTCTGTAATCTGAGATTTTATTTCTAAAATTACTTGTTCTATTTTTCTAGCATAAACTTCTTCTGTAGTAGAAACAATTTCTAAAACCATATGAAAATCTTTTTTTTCTTTATCTAAAAACTTGATTTCTTCTTTATAATCAGGTTTAGTATCTAAATTATAAAGTTCAAGATATACAAATAATTTTTCATCTAAAAGATTAATTAAGGTTGAGATATCATTTTCTACAGAAAAAAATTGCTTTTTATTATTTTCTATTTTTTTAATATATGATAAAGCATTAATTATTCCAAAAGGATTTGTTATCTCTTCATACTTTTCTATTTCAGGAGGATTTATTAAAGAACCAATAGGAGAACCTTTATACTCTGAAATAAGTTCAAGTTCATTTTTTTTGATTCTTATTTTATTACTTAAGTGATAAACTTGCTCTTCGGTTTTATCTGAAACTTTTGTTAAACTCTTTTGCAATTCTGTTAATTCATTTGATATTTTTCTATATGCATCATAATTACTATATCTTTTTAGTAAAATATTATCTTTTAATTTTGTATCAATTCCAGAGATTCTTTTTTTTAAATCGTTTATTTTTATCTCTTTTTTTAATCTTTTTTCTTCCTCAAGACGTAATCTTGTCTCTTCTTCTTTTGCAATTTTTTCTAATTTTAATTGCTCTTCTTTTCTTTTTTCTAATGACAGAGCATCATCCATATCATCAATTACTGCATCTTTCAATGTTTGTTCAATAACATTTAAATTACTTGAGTTTTCATTGTTTACTTTTGCATATACAAAAGTAAAAGATAAAATTAGTATTAAAAAAAATCTTATTATATTTTTCAAACTAAAAACCCTTTAATATATCAATAACATCATTTTTTGAAATTTCATCAGTAATTTCACAATCTCCAATATTTTTTGGAATTATAAATTTAATTTTATTATCAAGTGATTTCTTATCTAAGAAAAAATCTTCATAGAAACTTTCCACATTTTCTATTTTATAAGATGTTGGAATATTATATTTTTCAAGAAGTTTTTTAACTCTATGTGCTTCTACTTCATTCATATTACCAATTCTTACTGCTAAATCATTAGCCATACACATCCCAATACCTACAGCTTCACCATGTAAATATGTATTATAATTTGTCTCTTTTTCAATAACATGTCCAAAGGTGTGTCCATAATTAAGAGCGGCTCTTAAACCTTTTTCTTTTTCATCTTGAGAAACAACCCAAGCCTTGGTTTCTACAGATTTTGCAATTGCTATTTTAATATTTTCAGTATCATTTAAATCATGTTCTTCTAACCAAAAAAAGAAATCTTTATTAAATGTAACTGCCATTTTAACAATTTCAGCAATTCCCGCTCCAACTTCTCTTTGTGGTAGAGTACTTAAGAAAAAGGGGTCAATATATACAGCAATTGGCTGATGAAAAGCACCTATTAAATTTTTTCCATATTTATTATTTATTCCTGTTTTACCACCAACACTAGCATCAACTTGAGAAAGTAAGGTAGTTGGTATTTGAATAAAATCAATTCCTCTTTGATAAATAGAAGCAGCAAATCCTGTCATATCTCCAATTACACCTCCACCAAAGGCAATTAATAAAGAACTTCTATTTAATTTTTGTTCAAAACAGTGTTCTAAAATAGTATTTAAAGTTTCCATATTTTTATATTTTTCACCATCAGGAATGGTAACAATAGAGAACTCTTTTGCCGAAATTCTCTCTTTTAAATATTCAATATGAAAAGAACTAACAGTAGGGTTAGTTACAACTACAACTTTTTTATCAAAAGTTAACTTTTTTAGACTATCAATAGTGATATCATATGAAACGTTATTTGCTAAGGTAATATTTACAATCATTAAAAATCCATAAATTATAATTTTATAGAACATATCAAATTTTTGCTAAATAAGTCCTGAGTTTAGGCTTTTTGGATTAGTTTTAAACTAAGTTTAATTTACTTTTACACATCACTTAAATTCCAAATAAAATGAATAACTCCTTAGTCTTTTTATTTAAAATTTTTATTGATAAATATCAATGCATCATTTCTTTGATTTTTATAAAATTTCATAACTAATTAAATATGAAGGACTATAAAATGAGTATGTTTTGTTATCAATGTGAAATGAGTACAAAAGATGGGTGTGGAAGTACAGGAGCAACTGTAGGGACATGTGGTAAAGATGAAAATCTTGCACGTCTTCAAGATATAATGATATTTGGATTAAAAGGACTAGCAGCCTATAGAGAGCATTTAAATGAATTAGATTCAAGTTTAACAAAAGAAGTTGATGATGTTATGAGTGAATCACTATATTTTACACTTACAAATGTAAACTTTAATTTTCAAGATCATATTGCACAACTTATGAAAATTGGTGATGCTGGAGTTAAAGTTATGGATAAACTTTCAAACTCACACACTAGTAAATTTGGTATTCCAACTCCAGTTACAGTTCCACAAAATAAAGTTGAAGGTAAGGCTATTTTAGTTTCAGGACATAACTTAGAGATGTTTGAAAAACTATTAATAGCAACACAAGACAAGGGCATAAACGTATATACTCACTCTGAAATGCTTCCTGCACATGGATATCCAGAACTTAGAAAATATCCACACTTAAAGGGAAATATTGGTAAAGCATGGTTTGACCAAGCAAAACTTATGGAAACATTCCCTGGAACTTTTGTTGTAAATACAAATTGTATTGTTCCTCCAAAAAAGAACTGCTCTTATTTAGATAGATTATTTACATATAAAATTGTAGGAGTTGAAGGTGCAACTCAAATTGAAGATGATAATTTTGATGAATTAATTAAAAGAACATTAGAATGTGAAGATGCAAATGGATTTGATTCAGAAGAAGTATTAACAACTGGACATCACTATAAAACTATTTTAACATTGGCTCCTCAAATTTTAGAAGCAGTAGAACAAGGTAAAATCAAACAATTTTTTGTAGTTGCAGGTTGTGACGCACCAGGAAAGGGTGGAGAATATTATAGAGAATTAACAGAAAACTTGCCAAAAGATTGTGTAATTATTACTTCATCTTGTGGTAAATTTAGATTTAATGATATTGATTTTGGTGAAATTGAAGGAACTGGAATTCCTAGATATTTAGATTTAGGACAATGTAATGATTCAAATGGTGCTGTTGAAATTGCTAAAGCAGTAAGTTCAGCTTTAAATACTCCAATTAATGATTTACCAATTTCTATTGTTTTATCATGGATGGAACAAAAAGCAATTATTATTTTACTTGCTTTATTCTCTTTAGGAGTAAAAAATATTTATCTTGGACCAAAACCTCCACAATTTGTAAATGAAGATATATTTAATTTCTTAAGTGAAACATTTAACTTAACACTTACAACAAATGCGAAAGATGATTTAGAAAAATTATTAATTGCATAATTTACTATAAAATGTAAAGTCTTCTTAGACTTTACATTTTATATACTTATGCTGTAAGAACTTTCAAAAACTTTATTTTTTTCTAAAAATATAATGCCTTTTTTCTCTTCAAGATTTTTATTATGATCAATAAAATCAGCAATTCCATGCCAAGGTTCAATACAAATAAAAGGTGCACCACTTGGCTTTGACCAAAGACCTAAATATGGAAAACCTTCAAACTCTACTCTTATAAATTTATCATTTATATCGTTTGCGAAAAGTATTGTTTTATTTTTTAAATTTTCTAAAACTAAGGCATCATCTTTAAATACTTTTTTATTTAATGATAACTTTTCTTTATCGAGGAAAACTTTCTCTTTTTTGTCTGATATTCCATCTTTTGTTAAAGGGAATCTTTCAAGTTCTTTTATTTCATAAAATTTAAAATATGAATCATTTTTACGTTCATTATCTAAAGGCCAATTGAAAGCAGGATGTGCTCCTATAGAAAATGGCATCGTTTTATCATCTTTATTAATAACTTTATATCCAATTTTAAGACTATTTTCTAAAAGTTGATAAGAAAGGTAAAGCTCAAAAGCAAAAGGGTATTTTTCTAATGTTTGCTCATTTTGTTCTAATTTAAAACAGAGATAATTTTTCTTTTTTTCAAATAGTGTGAAAATATTATCTCTTGCAAAACCATGCTGTCCCATTTTATAAGTTTTATTATTATAAATATACTCATCATCAAGTAACTTTCCAACTATTGGAAATAGTATAGGAGCATGTCTTCCCCAGTAGTTTGTATCTGCTTGCCAAATGTATTCTGTATCAACACCAATTCGTTTAAGGCTACATAATTCTGCACCAAAATCTTTTATTGATGCACAAATGAAGTTATTTGAGATTTTGTATTCCATATTTAATCCTTATAAATTAATCTTTTCCTGAAGATCTACCTTGCGTTTTTCTAGAATTATTTCTTGAACTATTTGAATTATTTTTAGAAGACTTGTTTCTATTTGAACCACCGCGACCTTGAATTATTGGCTCTGCTTTTATTGATGGATTTACTTCAAAACCTTCAATTTTTACTTTTGTAATTTGCTTATTAATTAATTTTTCAATACCTTTTAAATAATCATGTTCATCAACACAAACTAAAGATACAGCTTCACCTTCATG
>JBFHGG010000071.1:0-14536 GCA_041583235.1 Halarcobacter sp. | reverse complement strand
GGTTTTTGTAAAGAAGTGTTAAAAGAGTTGCCAATGGAATTTGCTGCTGAAGCTAAAGAATTACTTTCTATCTCTTTAGAAGGTAGTGTTGGATAATAAAGAACAACTCCTTGTCAGGCTAGCTCCTAAGCTTTAACTTGGGAGTTTAGATTGATGTATGCATTCCCAAGGTGAACCTTGGGAAGGAGATGTGGTAAATCTTGGGAAGAAGATGAGTGTTTGATAAGAACAACTCGTTGTTCTCTTTAGGATTTGCTTCTTTAGGTGTGGCTTTGCCATACCGTGAAAAGAAGTCATAAAAGAAAAGGTTCCCTTCAAAATGGAACATTTTAAAGGAAAGAAAATATGTTAAATATTAATAATTTAAAAGTAAATATAGATAATAAAGAGATTTTAAAAGGCTTGGATTTAAAAATAAATCCAGGTGAAGTTCATGTATTAATGGGACAAAATGGAACAGGAAAATCTACACTAGTGAAAACTTTAAGTGCACATTATGATTGTGAAGTAATAGATGGAACTATTGAATATAAAAATAAAAATCTATTAGATTTAGATGTTTCACAAAGAGCAAATGAAGGTATTTTTATGAGTTTTCAAAATCCTGTTGAAGTAAAAGGGGTAAATAATAGTTACTTTTTAAGAACAGCAATAAATGAAAAAAGAAAATACAATAAGCAAGAAGAGCTTGATACTATGCAGTTTTTAAAACAAACAAAAGAAGAATTAGCAAAATATAATATAGATAAAAAACTTATGCAAAGAGACTTAAACGATGGTTTTTCAGGTGGTGAGAAAAAACGAAATGAATTAGTTCAACTTCTTCTTTTAAAGCCTGATTTAATTATGCTAGATGAGATTGACTCAGGACTTGATGTTGATGCAGTTAAAGTTGTGGCAAAAGTTGTAAATGATTTATTAAAAGATAAAAGTAGATCTTTACTTATGATCACTCACTATGATAAATTGTTAAGTCATATAAAACCTGATTTTGTGCATATTTTAAAAGATGGTAAAATTGCAAAAACAGGTGATTATAACTTAGCTCTAGAACTTGATAGTAAAGGCTATGAAGGAATAGGATTAAAAGATGAAATTAATTAATTTAAAGAATAATGAACTTATAATAGACAAAGATACAATTGAACCAATTGTAATAATTCATAATTTAAATAAAGAAATTCAAAAAAATTTAAAAATAAAAGTAAAAGAAAGTATAAAAGCCTCTTTAATTGAAGTTTATTTAGCAAGTGATGGCAAATATGAGTGTAAAAGGGAATTTGAAGTAGAAGAGAATGCAGCGCTAGAGTATTTAAAATATCAAGACTTAGATGAAAATACAAATTTAAATATTGATTTAACTAGTACTTTAAAAAACCGAGCAAAAATAAATATTACAAACTTTGAATTTGGACTTGGTACTAACAAGAATAGTTTTAATACAAATTTAAATAGTGAAAATTCTAGTTTAAATATTTTTGGCCTAGTGAAATTATTTGAAAAAAGTAATTCAACGTCAATTTTTAATATAATTCATAATGCAAAAAATAGTTCTAGTAATATTTCATATAAACATTCACTTCATGATGATACAAAAGCAATTTATGAAGCAAAAACTATAGTAAATGAAGAAGCGCTATATTCAAAAGTAGTGCAAAATTCAAATACAATTTTATTAAGTGATGATGCCATTATTTTTGCAAGACCTCATTTAGAAATAAATATTGATGAACTAGAGGCTAGTCATGGCGTTACAACAGGAAGTTTAGATAAAGAGCAACTTTTATATTTACAAGCAAGAGGCATACCTAAAAATAAAGCTTATAACATGTTATTAAAAGCTTTTGAAAATGAAGTTTACGATAACATTAAAGATATAAAAATAAAAGAATTTATAGAAAATTTTAAAAAGGACAGTTATGTTTAAAAAGGATTTCCCATATTTTTCAAATAATGAAATATCTTATTTAGATAATGCAGCAACTACTCAAAAACCAAAAGAAGTAATTGATTCGCAAATTGAGTATTATGAAAAATATTGTGCAAATACGCATAGAAGCTCTTTTGGACATGCAAATATAGCTACTAAGAAATTTGAAGAATCTAGAAAAATATTAAAAGAGTTTATAAATGCCAATTTAAATGAAGAGATTATTTTTACCAAAGGAGTAACTGAATCTATAAATTTTATAGCAAGTTCCTTTGCAAAAAAGTTTGAAACTGTTATTATCTCTTCTTTAGAACATCATTCAAACATAGTTCCATGGCATATGCAAGGAAGAACTCTAGATAAGGGTTTAGCTGTTGTAAATTATAAAGAAAACTTGGATTTTGATTTTGAACATTTTGAAGAACTTTTAGAAAAGAATCCCAACTCTTTTGTATCAATAACACATATTTCAAATGCCTTTGGAAAAATTCATGATATAAAAGTAATTATAGAACTTGCACATAAATATAATGCTGTTGTTATGATTGACGCTGCTCAAAGTTTAGCTCATACAAAAGTAGATATGCAAGAACTTGATGTAGACTTCTTTGCTATGTCTGCACATAAAACCTTTGCTCCAACTGGAGTTGGTGCAATATATATAAAAGAAAAATATCTAAAAGATATTGAAGCATATCAAACAGGAGGAGCAACTATAAAGGAAGTTGATTTTAATTCTTCAACATTACTTGATTCTCCCTATAAATTCGAAGCAGGAACGCAAAATATAGCAGGAGTTATTGGCTTCGGAGAAGCCTTAAAATATCTTTCACATGTTGGCTATGAAAATATTGAAACTATAGAAAAAGATGTGTTTAATTATTTAGATGAGGAATTAAAGAAACTTCCTAATATTATCTTTTATAATGATATAAATGATTCAATTGGAAGTAGAAGTTTCAACTTTAAAAACATAATTCATGATGATATTGGAATTCTACTCGACAAGCAAGGAGTAGCTTTAAGAGTTGGTCATCATTGTGCCCAACCAATTATGAAAAAATTAGGAATAAAAGGAACAATAAGAGTTTCAATCTCTTTTTATAATGATTATAATGATGTAAATAAGTTAATTGAAGCATTAAAAAAAGCTCTTAGCATGCTTAAATAGAAGGATAGTAAAATATGAGTATAGAAAATAAAATTTCACAAATAAAAGATGATCTAGATTTCTTTGAAGATGAACTACAAAAATATGAATATATTATTGATTTAGGAAAAAAACTAGAACCTCTTGAAGAAAAATTTAAAATCTCATCAAATATAGTTCATGGTTGTACTTCACAAGTTTGGTTAGTTTGTGAAAAAAAAGATAATAAACTATTTTTCAAAGGAACTTCAGACGCAGTTATTGTAAAAGGTTTAGTTTATATAATTTTAGAAATATTTTCAAATAATACAATTGAAGAATTAAAAAATACAGATATGGATTTAATATATGATTTAGGTTTATCTGAAGTAATTACTCCAAATAGACAAAGTGGAGTAATAGGAATGATAAAAAAAATTAAAGAGTATGCCCTTAGTGCATAATTAATAATATAAAATATTAGGATATAAAATGGCAGAAAATAGAAGTTATGATGTAATAAAAGAAGAAGTAATAAAAAGATTAAAAAATGTATTTGACCCTGAAATTCCAGTAAATATTTATGATTTAGGACTAATTTATTCTATAAATTTTGAAGTAATAAATAATTATTTACATGCAAGTGTAGAAATGACATTAACTTCACCTTCATGCCCTGTTGCAGAAAGTTTAGTAGAACAAGTAAGATATGTAACATTAAGTGTAGATGAAGTTGATGAGGCAAATGTAGATTTAGTATTTAACCCACCTTGGATTCCTGATATGATGAGTGAAGATGCAAGAGAGATTATGGGAGCTTCAGGAGCAGTAATCTAAAATTAGAACAAGTTTTTACTTGTTCTAATTCTTCTAAAATATATAAATAGCTGCAATCCAACCAAAAAGTATAAGTGGAATATTATAATGAATAAATGTAGGAACTACTGAATCCCAAATATGATCATGTTGTCCATCTACATTTAAACCAGATGTTGGCCCTAATGTACTATCAGAAGCTGGACTTCCGGCGTCACCTAGAGCTGCTGCTGTTCCTATAATAGTAATTGTAGATAATACTGAAAATTCTAATTGCATACATAAAGGTGCGTAAATAGTTGCAATAATTGGAATAGTTGAGAAAGATGAGCCAATTCCCATTGTAATAAATAGTCCAACAATTAACATAAGAAAAGCAGCCATAGATTTATTATCTCCTATAATATCAACAATTGAAGATACTAAAGTTTCAACTCCTCCTGTGCTATTTATTACACTTGCAAAACCATTTGCTGCAATCATAATAAATCCAATCATACCCATCATTTTTAGGCCTTTTGTAAAAAAATCTTGTGTTTCATTTACTTTAACAACTCCAAAAATAATAAAAATTAAAAAACCTGCAAGAGAACCAATAATAATTGAATCTGTATATAACTGCAGAGCTAAAGCAGTAATTGCAGAAGCAATTGCAACCCATATAAATAATGGATTAATATCTTTTCTCTCCGCTTCAACTTCTAAGATTTTACTAACATCATAAACTCTTTTCTTTTTATAGGAAAAGAAAATTGCAATAAGTAAACCTAAGAACATACCAAAAACAGGGAAAGCCATAGCTAAAGGAAGTTGAGATGAAGTTGCTAAAACTCCCGCATCAACTAAATTTTTTAATAAAATTTGATTTAAAAATATTCCACCAAAACCTACAGGTAAAAGCATATAAGTTGCTACTAAACCAAAAGTAATAACACAAGCAACAACTCGTCTATCTATTTTAAGTTCCGCCATTGAATGTAATAATGGTGGAATTAAAATAGGAATAAAAGCAATATGTACAGGAACAAGATTTTGAGAAGATACAGCAGCAAGTAAAATCAATGTTAACATTAAATATTTAATATAAATAAATTGAATATCTGAACTACCTTTGTTTATTTTTTTAATAATCATATTTGATAATAAATCTGTAATACCTGATTTGGAAATAGCAACAGCAAAAGTTCCAAGCATAACATAACTTAAAGCAATAGTTGCTCCATTTCCTAGGCCATTATTAAAAGCATCGATAGTTTCATTTAATCCTAAGCCTCCGGTTAAACCACCAATTATCGCGCCAACTATTAAAGCAATAACAATATTTACTCTTAGAAGAGAGAGTAATACCATTACACTAACTGCAATTACTACAGAATTCATTTTAATCCTTGAATTTATATTAAAATTAAATATTAAAATATTAATTTTATTTTTAAGGTAGCAGTCTATTAGAATTCAAGTAAAAAGTATATTAAACAAAATAAGTTTTTATATTTATAAAAAAGAATCAAATAAAGAAATTAATCTCTTTTTTGTATAATGTCTAAGATGACAAAAAACTATAAAACACAAAAGAAAAAAACCACGACAACTGTTATTTTAAATATTTTATTTAAGACCTTAGTTATTTTAGCTATAACTATATTTGCATATATTATTTATGATAAAGCAGATTTTTCAACTAATAAAATAGCATTTACACCAAAAAAAGATAATAAAACATCAAGTAATGCACCTTCTGAATTAAATTGGTTTAATGATTTTAAAGGAATTGAGAATAATCCAAGTAAAAAAACAAAAAAAGATTCTGATTCCAATGAAAATAGATTTAGATATGAGGGTTTTAAAAAATAGATTTAGATATGGAAAATATACTTTTTATTTTAATTTATCTAATCTTTTTTATCCTAGCTATAGTTATTTTTATAAAATCAATAAAATATTTTATAACAATATGGAAATTTAAAAATAGAAAAAAAGATGGCTTAAAAGATGATGATTTTAAATATTTCGATTAAGAAATAGAAGTTACCTTCTATTTCTCAAAAATTCTCTCAAGTGTAGCTTTAGCTAAAAATCTATCATAATATGCATTATCAAAACTCTGTTTTGCAGAAGTTAAAAGATAATTTGCATTAATTAAATCTGTACTTGTAGAAAGCCCTTCTTTAAATCTATTATTAACTATTTTATAGTTTTCTTTAGATTGTGTTAAAGAAATTTTTGCTGTTTCATAGTTTAATTTAGATACATCAAACTCTTCCAAAGCATTTTCATATTGAAGCTTAATATTTAATTTTAAGTTTGCTAAATCCTCTTTTGTTTGTAAAATTTGTTTATTATAAATAATATCTTCGGAACTATCTCTTCCTCCATTATAAATATTCCAAGAAAGACTTAGTGCTGCTATTTGTTGATCATCAGGATCATCAGCATCCAAAAAAGCATCTTCTCCATATTTTATATATGATAGTGATAAATTTGCTTCCGGCATAAAATCACCCCTATTAGCTTTTTTCTGACTATTTAAAACATCAATTGCTTTTTTTATAGCTTTTATTTCACTTCTTGAATCCAACTCTTCGATATTATATTGAGCTAAAAAAATCTCTTCTTTAGATAAATCCTCTATTTTTTCACTCTTTTCTAAAATTCCACCTAAAGTGTTTTTTAATTGAAACCTTGCAATTCTAGAATCTGCTTTTGCACGAGCTAGATTTTGTTTAGCTTGAAGCATTTGAGCATTTACTTGAAGTAAATCATTTTTTGCTAATAAACCTTGCTCAAATCTATTTTCTGAGTCTTTATATTGCTGTTCTAAAAGTTTAAAAGCATTTTCCATAGTATCAATATTTTTTATACTCTTTAAATATGTAATATAGTTTTGTTTAGTTGTAAGTTTTAAATCTTCTTTTTTTGCTTGCAAAGTATATAAATTATACTCTGCATTTTCTTCTGAGGCTTGGATATTATATTTATCAGTAAGTCCATTAAAAAGGTTATAAGATACAACTGCACTTGCATTTGAATAATCTTTCCCATATGTATCAATATCTTCTGCTCTTGTAGTATATGTATAGCCTAAATCTACAATAGGAGTATAAGAACCCTTTGCAAAATTCACATTCTCTTTCGCCTCATCATAAATATATTGTTGCTTTTTTAAGCTATTATTATTTAAAAGTGCTTTTTCTACTGCATCATTTATATTCATTGCATATAAATTCCCAGCAACAGCAATACTTAATAGTGTAATTATATTTTTTTTCATTTCATAATCCTTTTATGCTTTACTTACATCAACTGGCTTGTTTTTACCTACACCCATTCTTTGTTCAAGTTTTATAAAAAACATTAAAAGTGCTGGTGTAACAAAAATAGTAAATATTGTAGAGAATGCAAGACCTCCAGTTATAACTGAACCTAAACCTCTATAAAATTCAGAACCAGGTCCTGGAATTAGAACTAATGGTAACATTCCAAATACAGATGTCATAGAAGACATATAAATTGGTCTAATTCTTGTTTTAGTTGCTTCTAAAACAGCTTTTTTATGTTCCATTCCTTCATTTCTAATATAATTTAAACTTTGATGAACAATCAAAATAGCATTATTTACAACAATACCAACTAAAATAATAAATCCAAGCATTGTTAAAATATCAAGAGGTTGTGGAGCTATAAACATATTAGTCATTTTAAGCCCAATAAACCCACCTGCAGTAGCTAGTGGAACTGTAAACATAATAACTATAGGATAAAGGAAATTACCAAATAGTGATGCCATTAATAAATATACAATAACTAATGCTAAAATAAAGTTATCCATTAAAAGTCCAATTGTTTCTGTTAATTTATCAGCAGTTCCAGAAATACCAATATCTACTGATGGAGGAATCATATTTTTTGCTTCCATTCCAGCTAACATACCACCAATTGTTTTCATAGCCTCATCAATTGTCATACCTTGTGGAGGTGTAACTTGTAGAGTAATTGTTCTTTTTCCATTTAAGTGTCTAATTTCTGAAATACCTGTAGTACTTCCATAACTTGCCAATGAAGAAACAGGAACTAATGAAGAGTTTGGTAGTGCAATTTGTGCTGCCATTATATCTTCAGGAGTTTGAATAACATCATCAGAAGCTTTTAAAACTAAATCAATCTTCTTTTTACCATCTTGTTCAAAATCACCAATATTTCTACCACTCATTAAAACATCAATAGATGTTCCTAAATCATAAGAACTCATATTAAGAGCTTTTAAAGCATCTTGATTTGGTTTAATTCTAACTTCTGGATAAAGTAACTCAACAGATGGTACGGGTCTTACCTGACTTCCTTTTACTGTTTGCATAGTTGCACCAAATAGTTGCATACCAATATTTGCTATATCTTCAATTTTTTCACCTGAGATATCAATATTTACAGTATTACCTTCACCAATTCCATTTTCAAATACACCTGATTGAAGTGAAACTCCAATAGTTGAAGGAATAGAGTTTACTAAAGGTCTAAACATTGGAATTAATTCTTTTGCTCTTGATTCATGCATAGAAGTTCCCCCAAAGATTGTAAAATCTCCAAATGATACAAAGAATGCTCTATTCATACCAGGAATATCACCAACATCTTTTTGAATATGTGGTTCAATTCCTTTCATCAAATATGCACCCATTTCATATCTTTCTTTGTATGAAAGACCAGGAGGAGTAATCATAATATTAAAAATTAAGTTCTTATTACCTTGTGGCAAATAATCAAGTTTAGGAAACAACATAAAAATTGCACTAGCAGAGATTCCCGCAAGTAATAAAATTGTTACAATTTTTGTAAAAGTATTTTTTAAAGTAGCTCTTACAATTCCCATAATTAGGTTAACAAACTTATGACCTAAATTTGCAATCGCTCCTGCATCTTTTGGTTCTTTTTTAGATAATCCAGCAAAAGATTTCCATAACATTGGAATAACTGAAATAGATACAAATAAAGAGAATGTAACAGCAGCAGTTACTGCAATTGCGATGTCTTTAAATAGTTGCCCTGCTTCATCTTGTAAAAATACAATTGGCAAGAATACAGCAATAGTTGTAAGTGCAGATGCAATTAATGCACCCCAAACTTCACTTGCTCCAATATAAGCAGCATCAGCAATACTCATTCCATCTTTTCTATGTCTATCAATATTTTCTAATACAACAATGGCGGAGTCAACTAGCATACCAACGGCAAAGGAAATACCAGCTAATGAAATTGTATTTAAAGATCTTCCTGTAGCTTCTAAAATTATAAACGTACCAATAATTGAAATTGGAATAGCTACAGATACAACAGCTGTAGGAGAAACTGCTCTTAAGAAAATAATTAAAATAATAATCGCTAAAATACCACCAATCATAATGTTTTGTTGAACTAAATCAACAGAACCCACGATATATGGTCTTTGGTCATATAACCATTGAAATTTTAGTTGTTTTTCTTTTAAGATACCAGCATTTAATTCATTTACAACTTTTTCAACTTCATTGGTAAGCGCAACAATATTTGCATCAGCACTTGGTTGAATTCCAAGGAAAATACCATCTTTTCCTAAGAACATTGCAACAGAACTTGCTGTTTCATATCCAAAATCAACTTTTGCAATATCTCTAACTCTTACTCTTTGCTCTCTATTTGAGATTAAAATAGTATCTTCAATATCTTTTATACTTCCAAACTTATGAACTGTTCTAATTCTATAAGCACGTCTTTCTACATTTAAAATACCAGCTGAAACATCTACATTCTCACCTTGTAAAATAGCAATTACTTGAGGAATAGTTAAACCATAAGAAGCCAATTTATTTGTATCAAATACAATTTGCATCTCTTGTTCACGACCACCGCCGCCCATTGTTCCTGAAACTCCATTTACTCTTTTAATAACTGGCTTGATTTCATCTTCAAAAAATGTTTTGTATTCATCAATATGTCTTGGGTTATCTTCCATAGTTTGTAACATTGTCCAAATAACAGGACTTGCACTTGCTGTTTCAATTACAGGTTCTTCCACATTTTCAGGATAAGAACTTACTTCATTTAATTTATTTGATACATCTTGTAAAGCTGCTCTTAAATCAGTTCCAAGTTTAAATGTAAGTGTAATCTCACCTGAGTTATCTTTTGAAGAAGAGTCATACTCTATTAAGTTATTTAAACTTTTTAGTGCATCTTCTTGCTCTTCAATAATATCTTTTTCAATTTCATAAGGAGTAGCTCCAGGCCAAACTGTAGTAACCTTAATTTCTGGTTTAGTTACATTTGGTGTTAATTGATAAGGAAGTTTTGTTAATGATAAAAAACCAAACAATACAACAATAAGTACAGATACTATTATTGTAACAGGGTTTTTTATAGAAAATTTAATTAAATCCATGATTTATTTCCTAACTATTTATTTATAATTTTTACAGGAGAGTTAGGGAAAACTCTTTCGTTTCCTTTACTAACAATATCCATACCAGGGACTAAACCTTGACCTGCAACTGCAACCATATTATCAACATATCCAACAACTTGAACAGGAATCATTTGAGCTATCATTTTATCAGTAATTGTAAAAACTACATTTTGTCCAAATCTTTTAATAACAGCATCTCTAGGAAGCATTAAACCTTCTGTTTTTGCATTTTTTGAAAGTGCAACTTTTGCTTCTTGTCCATCAAATACAAATACCTCGTCTAAATCTGCTTTAAATTTAACAGGAAAAGTTCTAGTTAGTTTATCTCCTTGAGGAATAGCTGCATTAAGTTTTGATTTTAATACTTTTTCACCAACAATAACATCATAAATATCACCTTTTTTAAGTCCATTAAATACATTTAAAGGTACATTAAAAGTAATCTCAGCTTTTGTTGTATCAACTATTGTTGCAATTGGAGTCCCTGCATTTACCCATTCACCTAAATTTATACTTTTTTCTACAATAGTTCCAGAAAATGGTGCTTTTACACTCTTTTTATAAGACTGTATTTGAAGTTCTTTTAAACTTGCATTTAAAGCTTGAACACTGCTATTAGATGAATTTCTTTTTAAAAGTGCATCATCATACTCTTTTTGAGTAATTGATTTACTTGATAATAGTTTTTTATATCTGTCATAATCTTTTGATGAATTTATTTGAGTATCTTTTGCTGCATTTAAATTAGCACGTGCAGCATTAATTTGTGCATTTAAAACATCAGCATCAATCTGAACTAAAGTTTTACCCTTTTTAACAACATCACCTACTTCAAAGTTAATTGATTTTATTACACCAGAATTTTGTGCAGCTAAAACTGAACTCTTATCAAATTTTAAAGTTCCAACAAACTCTTGAAGTGGATTAACCTCACCTTTTATTAATTTAGTAGTCTCAACTAAGGCAGGACCTCCCATTGCAAATAATGAAAGTGTTGAAATTGTAAATACTAATAATTTTTTAAACATATATTACCCTTCTTGTTTTATTAATTTTTTTGTTAACTTCTGCACTAATGGTGCAACAACGAAAATAATTGGAAAAGCTACAAAAAAGGCTTTCCAATAAGCTTCAAACCAAACTGATATAAAATTTTCTACTAAACCTAAATTTATAAGTGTAATAACTCCACTCATTAAACAACTCATAAATAGTGACATAAAAAATGCAAATACTACTCTTGTGTATTTTTCGCTAATCATTTTTTACCTCTATTAATTTAAAAATAACATTTATAAACTTTTCGAAATCTTCTCTTGGATTAAAATTTGCCTGACTCATTCTTCTTAAAGCTAGGCCTTTTTGATAAGTTAAAATTCCATCAGCTAAATCTATTGAATCTTCTCTTAACTCACCTTTTGTAATTCCATCCTCAAATATTTTTATAAGTTCACCTTTAAAAAATTCATTTTTATCACAGTTAAATTGCTTCATAGTAGGATTATCTTCAGCTAAAACTGTTGATAAAAACTCTTTATAACCATTAAAATGTCTCATATTTTCTTCACTATCATTTAAAACGAAGTCAAAAAAAAGTTCAATTTTTTCTTTTGCTGTTTCTAACTCTTTTACAGATTTAACAAACTCTTTATGATATTGCTCTATATGAATATTCATTATTTCAAAAATAATATCTTCTTTATTTTCAAAATATTCATATATAGTACCTTTTCCAATGCCAGCAGTTTTTGCAACTTGAGCAACAGTAAGGTTTTTCATGCCTATTTCATAAATCATAGTAGAACAAGATAAAGCGATTTCTCTTCTTTTTTCTTCTTTATTTACTTTTCTAGGACTCATAATACTCCTTTTTGATTACAAAAAATCAACTAATTATATTTATTCTGACCATTGGTCATTAATATAATCGAAGTATAAAATATCACATCTTAATGTGAACTTAAAATTTGACCGACGGTCAGTCAAAAATTAAATTCAAGTAATTAATCATCATTATTATAGAATGGCAAAAAATAAAATATGGAGAAAAAATGAAGATATTAAAAATAAAACCTGTAACTAAAAATGATATGGCTGTAAGAAGAAATGCAGAAGTTGTTCCTAAAAGTTATTTTAATGCATTTTTTGAATATAACAAAAAGAGTTATACAGCAACAATTAGAATTTCTACAAATCATATTGCCCAATGTGTAAATGAAAATGATGAAAGAGTCTCACTAAAAGAAGAAACAGAAGAAAAATTAATTGATGCAATTAGAGAATACAATAAAAAATTAGAACTTGAAAATAGTAAAGATTATTAGCCTTAGTTTACTTAAACTAAGGCTAATATAATTTAAAATAAATAGATAAATTAAAATAGTTTTCTAATTCCACCAGTGATTTTAGCAATACCAAGTACTGAAACTCCCATAAATGTTTGGGAGTTTACATCTGCCCCACGAGAGATAAGATAGTCAACAACTTTTTTGTGTCCAAACATTGCTGCAAACATTAAAGGAGTTTTCCCTCCTCCATTATTAGCATTAACGTCCGCCCCATTATCTAAAAGTAATTTTACCATTTCAATATTACCTTTAAAAGAAACCCCTCCTAATGGAGTTTGACCTCTATCATTTCTTTTATCAATACTAGCACCATAATCAATTAGCATTTGGCTACATTCAAGATTTCCATTATATGATGAAAGCATAAGAAGTGAATCTCCTTTATTACTTGATAAATCAACATTCATTCCAGCTCTTACCATAGATTCTAAAGATTCTAAATAACCTGTTCTTGCAAAATCTAATGCCATTTCTTGTAAATCAGCATATCTCTCTTCCTCTTCAGGACTTAGTGCGAAGGCATTCATTTTAAAGCCTTTCTAACTCCTGCTGCATATTTTGAATCTACTTTTTCAAAAAGTGCTAATTGTCTTTCTATAATTTCACTTGGAACTCCATCCATTGATTCAGCTATATTATTAAATAACTGCTCTTTTTGATTATCATTCATTAAATTAAACAGTGCTGTTACTTGTGAATAATGATCATCTTCATCTTCTAAATGATCATATCTATCACCATCACCATTTACAGGGAATTGTGGCTCTAAATATTGCTTATCTTCTACAGGTCCGCCAAAACTATTTGGCTCATAATATGCATCAGAACTTTTTGGTTCAGCAAGATTCATAGGTCCATCTGCATGATATGTGTTTACTTCACTTAAAGGTCTATTTACAGGAAGCATTTCGTAATGAGTTCCTACTCTATATCTATGTGCATCTGCATAAGAGAATACTCTTGCTTGAAGCATTTTATCAGGTGAGAAACTGATACCTGGAACTATATTTGATGGAGAGAATGCAGCTTGTTCTATTTGTGCAAAATAATTCTCTGGATTTTTATTTAATTCCATTTCTCCAACTTCAATCATTGGATAATCAGCATGTGGCCAAATTTTTGTTAAATCAAAGGGATTAAATGATGCATTTTTCCCTTGCTCTTCTGTCATAATCTGAATTTGGAAACTCCATTTTGGGAAATCACCTTTTTCAATTGATTCATATAAATCTCTTTGAGAATTTTCTCTATCTTTTCCTACAATTTCTTCAGCCTCTTTATTTGTAAGAGTTTCAATACCTTGTTTTGTTTTAAAATGAAATTTAACCCAAAATCTTTCACCTTCTTTATTTATAAGGCTATATGTGTGCGAACCATATCCATTCATGTTTCTAAGAGTTTTTGGTATTCCTCTATCAGACATCAAGATTGTAAGTTGGTGTAATGATTCAGGACTTAAAGACCAAAAATCCCATGCTGCAGTTGCACTTCTTAGATTTGTTCGTGGATGTCTTTTTTGAGTATGAATAAAATCAGGAAATTTTAAAGCATCTTTTATAAAAAATACTGGAGTATTATTACCTACTAAATCCCAGTTTCCTTCTTGTGTATAAAACTTAATTGCAAAACCTCTTACATCTCTTTCAGTATCAGCAGCACCTTTTTCACCAGCAACTGTAGAAATTCTTATTAAAAGTGGAGTTTCACTTCCCTTTTGTAAAGCATCTGCTTTTGTATATTTACTTATATCATTTGTGATTTTTAAAGTACCAAATGCACCTGAACCTTTTGCATGAACTACTCTTTCAGGAATTCTTTCTCTATTTTGATGAGCAAGTTTTTCGATTAATTGATAATCTTGCATTAAAAGTGGTCCC
>JBFHGG010000070.1:0-14601 GCA_041583235.1 Halarcobacter sp. | reverse complement strand
GGTCCACATTTACTTGTATCAAATTGATATGTTGTTAATCCATTTTCTATAGATTTAAAGAAATCTACAGTTGCTCCTAAAACTTCTATCTTTTCCATAATTTTAACCTTTGATTTAATATTTTAGAAGTTTAACTTTTTAAAATATTTCTATCATTGATGCAAATCAATAGAAAAAGAGTTTAGATATTTATTATAAAAAAACTCCATTTTTTAGATAAAAGAAAAGAGGATAAAAACTTACTATTAATGTATAAAAAATAATAAAAATTATTGACATCTTATAATAATTATTCTTTACTTTTTTTTGTTTATTATCCTCTGAAAGCATGTTAGAAACACCAATAGCAAAACCATAAAATGTTCCAAGGAAGAGTGTTGTATATATTAAATAACCAATATAATAGTACTCTTTTTGTAGCATACAGAATGGACAATGATGAGTTGGAAGTTCATAAATATATGTTCCAAAAAATATGATTAAACTAATAATTGCAAGAATTAAAAAAAGTAAATTACTAATAACATATAAATAATCATTTTTAAGAAAATAAAATAGAATTAAAAGTGTAAAAAGTGCATAAAAAGCTATTAGAATCAAATTTTGATTTAGAGTAAATATTGAAGAAATATATGATTCACTAGAGTTTGAATAAATAGTTCCACAACATGAGACTAACTTATCTACATCAATTGATGAAAACATAGTAAGTTCAATAATAATTTCACTAAGAAAAAGAACAAAAATAAAAAGATAAAAACCAAATTTTAGTTTTGTATATTTAAGCTCTTTTGTATTCATATCAAACTTATGAATTAGTAACCAAATACCAAAAAGATATATATTTATAAGTTTAAATAAAAGTAAGTATATTCCATAAGATGTGGCATCTATAACACCTGCAGCACACATAGCACCTGTTAAAACATTCGAAATCTTATCCAAAGTAAAAACAAAAAATACAAAAAGTAGTATTTTAATAAAAAGGATATATTTTATTATTGTAGCTGTTAAGAAACTTTGTTTTTCTAAGGTATATTGTTTTTTTGATGTTGCATTTATATTCCAGTTAAAAAAGATTTTAAGACTAAGTATAAAAGCTATAGTTCCAAAAACTAAAAATATTATATTTATAATAATAATTGTTAAAACTTCAGGAGATAAAATCATGATAAAAGTTCTCCATTTGAAACTTCAATTAATCTATCACAAAAATCTAAATCAAAAAATAGTGGGTCGTGAGTTGCTACTATTATTGTTTTTCCTTCTTTTTTTAGTTCTTTTAAAATATCTATAAAATGTAAAGATAATTCCTTATCCAAGTTTGCAGTTGGTTCATCAGCTATTATAATACTAGGATTGTTTATTTGTGATCTTGCTATTGCAACTCTTTGCTGCTCACCTCCAGATAGGTTTTTAACAATATCGTTTTTTTTATGTTCAATTTTAAATTTTTTCATCACATTTTCTAAAAGTTTTTCTGCTTCTTTAGAATCTGGGTTTTGAGGAATTAAAGGAATTAAGATATTCTCTTTTACAGATATATTAGGTATCAAATTATATTTTTGAAATATAAAACCAATATGTTCACGTCTAAAAATTGAAGCAAAATTGTCAGGAAGCTTTGAAACCCTTTCATTGTTTATAATAACTTCACCACTTGTTGGCTTAGAAAGTCCAGCAAGAGTTGATAGAATTGTACTTTTTCCACTTCCACTTGAACCTTTTAGAATTATTAGTTCACCTTTATTTATTTCTAAATTAACATTATTAAGTGCAATAGTTTTATTGTTTTTATTAACTTCATATATTTTTGTTAAATTTTTTATTTGAATCATACTACTTTCTTTACTCATCTTAAAACCTTATCTGTCTCAATTGTTGCAGATCTCCATGAAGGAACAATTGTAGCTGCTATATAAATAGGAACACTTAAAAAGAAGACTAGAAATAGTGTTGTAAAATCTAAAACAAAAGGAAGTTCAAAAGAGGTTTTTAACATCGAATATCCTGTGAAGATATTACTTAAAAGTGGAGCTTGAAAAACATATACAAAACTCATAGCTAGTAAAATTCCCACAATATAAGCAATAAAGGAGATAATAAAACTTTCATAAAACTTCTCTTTTAAAACATCTTCAATCTTCCAACCAAGTGCTTTTAATATTCCAATCTCTTTTTTCTCTTCAGAGCTAAGTCCTGAAACCTTATCATATACAATTATAAAAAATGTAAAAATAGAGACTATAAAAAGAGCTAGAAATATTCCCCCTTTATAATCAAAAATATTTTGATAAGACATTTCTATATCTTTATTAGTAATTACTCTAGCATCAGGAATCATAAGTTTTATTTTTGAAGCAATAGTTATTATTTCTTCAGGATTTGCAACCTTTACAATAATATCTGTTGCCACATCTTCATGCATGTCAAAAATCTCTAAAGCAGTTGTTTTAGGAAGTAAAATTGTATCATTTGCTTCAAGTTGTAAAGAAGAGTCAAAAACTCCTGCAATATTCACTTTTTTAAAATTTCCATTAGGTTTTATAAAATTAAAATACTCTTTATAATAGTTTTCATCTAAGATTTTTTTTACTCCACTTCCTACTATCATAAAATCCTCATTTGAATTTTTATCGTAAGCTTTTGAAAAAGCATTATCTTTTATAATTTTATTTAAAGACTCTTTGTATTGATTTTCAAATTCATCAATTCCAATAACAGAAAAATTGACTCCTGAATTTTCAAAGTAGTAATATCCCCAAACTCTAGCAATGGCATCTTCAACACCTGCAATATTTATAATTTCATCAACAAGATTAATATTTATATCATAATGTCTTCCTGCTTTTAATTTTTGAACAGTTATTTCAGGTAGTGATTTCAATGTTGAGTTTAATTCATGTTTAATAGAGTTTGAAATAAAAAATATAGATGCTAAAAGAGAGATTAAGAGTGTAAAGATAATTAGAATAAAACTGTTTTTTAATTTTTGTCTTAAAAGTGAGTTTATAGCATACTCTATTAAGTAGAGATTTATTTTATTTTTCATTTATTACCTTAATTACTTTTGATGGTGTATTATTTAAAATATGTGAATGGGAATATACATAAGTTGTTGGAAAATATTCTCTTAATTCAGGAGATTCTTTAAAAAGAGAAAATGTATCACTTAGAGTTCTATGTCGTATATACATAGCTTCAGTTGAAATAGCTAAGTCAGGAAGACCTAGAGCTTGAATTAAAAGATCTTTTTTCTCTAAATTTTCTTTTGTTAAACTTTTATTTGTATATAAATATATAGTTTGAAAAACTAATAAAATTGTTGTTATTCCCAAAAAAAAGAATAGATATTTACTTTTTATATTCATAGTTCATCTAATTTATAAACTTGCTTTTCTTTTATATCTTCAAACTGTACAATTTTTGTTCCCGCATGATCTTTTTTAAATGTTTTTGCATTATCTAAATTCTCAAAAGGAATTAGTTCATGTCCCATTGGCCCATAAACATCAGAACCTATTACATAATAAGCTTTTTTCCCATCAATACCTTTTTGTGAATAATAATCAGTTACTAAAACTCTATTATTCATATCTACTGAAACCTTATAATCTCCCCATTTATTTGGATTAAAATAAAATTTCATTAAATCTTTTACTCCATCAAAAGAGAAATCATGTTCATGATCTCCATGTACATAAAATAATTTAGCTGCCCATCTAGGATATTTAGCTACAAACATTCCACATACAGGACATTTTTCATCTTCTTTTACTTGCACTCTATTTTCAATTGTTTCTAAATTACCTAGTTTTTTAACTTCCCAAAGATAAAGTGCAAGTGTTTGAAGTTTTGATTCATCTAGTTTTCTACATAAGTTATTATTTTTAATATCAGCTTTTAATTCATTTATTTCTAAGTACATACTAGGGTCAATATCATCATTACAAAGTTTTTCAAATATCTTTTTGCCTTTTGGATATATTTTTTTAACTTTTTTGCTTTTGAAAAACTTTTCATCATCTTTCAAACTTTTTTTTGCTTTTTCAAAAGCTATTTTAAAACTTGTAATTTCTCCACCATACTCTTTTATAAAACTCTTTGCATCCTCTTCTTTTAAAAATGCTAACTTACTCTCTTGACTATTAGTACCTTTTACTTTACTTCCTAGAACATAAAAAGCATTATTAGCATTTATTAATTGTTCGCTTATTACATCAACAACTTTTATAGAATTTTTATCAATACCATACTCTTCATCATCTTTTACTAAAGATGTAAGAGAAGAGTATTGTCTAGAAGTTCCATTTTGTAATTTTGATGTATGTGAAGTTTTATAATATTTTTTTATACTCATTCCAGAAATAGGACACCATTCTTTTTCACTACCTTTTTGGGTATAAGTTGGTTTGATACTTGCTTCTTTTGAAAAAGTTTTTGCATTTAAATTTAGAAGTAATGTGGAAAAAAGAAATAAAAATAGAATTTTTTTACTTAAAGATGAACTTCCATATTGTTTAAACATATAATTAATCCTTATATTAATAATTAAGTATATTAACAAAAATATGTTAATTTTTTGTTAACCAAAATCAAGAATTTAATAGAAAATTAACAAATTTAAAATATAATATCCAAAAAATCAGGGAATTATATTAATGAAAAAAGCTCTTCCTATTTTAACTATTCTAATACTTATTGCAATAATTGTTGGAATTTTTCTCTCAATGTCAAATCAAAAACAAATGGTCGTTATACATGAAGGTAATCATAAACATGAACCTCTAGATATTAAACTTAGTCATTTTCAAGATACACAATGTGGTATGACTATTACAAAACTTGAAGGCTCTGTCCAAGCAATATCTTCTGATGGAAAAACTTGGTTTTTTGATGATGTAGGATGTTTTGCTTTATGGTATAAAAATATTTCTTTTCAAAAAGATGCAATAATTTGGGCTTATTCAAAGGATACAAAAGAGTATATAAATGCTAGAACTGCTTGGTATTCAAAAACAGATAGCACAGAAATGGGTTATGGTTTTGCAGCTTATAAAACAAAACCTGAGGAAAAAAAATCGGAAATGATTTCTTTTGATGAAATGCTTCTTAAAATGTATCGAGGGGAGAATATGACAAATCCCCTAATTAGAAAAAAATTGATAGGCAAATAATGGAAAGTATTAGTATCATAAGTATTATAACAATTGCATTCTTGGGTTCTTTTGGACACTGTGTTGGAATGTGTGGTGGAATTGTTGTTGCTTATTCAAGTACAAAAATTGGTCATGAATGGTCTAAAACAAAACAGTCTATTGCTCATCTTTTATACTCCTTTGGACGAATCACAACTTACACTATTTTAGGAGCACTTTTTGGTTTTGTAGGTGGAGTTGTAACTTTTGATAATCTAACTAGTGGAGTGTTACTTTTATTTACTGGTTTTGTAATGATTTTAATTGGTTTATCATTAAGTGGACAATTTAAGTTTATTACAAATATAGAGCACTCAATTTCAAAAACTAACTTTTATAGATCAACTTTTAAATCCTTAGTTGGTTCTAATACTTTTTCTAGTTTTTATCTTCTTGGAATGTTAAATGGAATATTACCTTGTGGTTTTGTATATGTTTTCGCAATTACAGCAGCAAGTACAGGAAGTGCCTTTTGGGGAGCTTTTGTAATGTTGATTTTTGGATTAAGTACACTACCAGCAATGTTTTCTTTAGGTTTTTTTGTTGGGGTATTTAAGCAATTCGCTTTAAGAAATTTATTCATTAAATTAGCTTCTATTTTAGTTGTTGGTTTTGGACTTTATATTATGTATAGTGGTTATGAATACATAACAGATCCAAATAAATCAATTTTATCTTGTCATATCTAATTTCTTTAAAATTTCTTAGATTTAACATATAATTAACAGAATTTATATAAGATAATGAAAATATTTCGAGGAGAAGAAATGAAAAAACAATTTAAAAGATTCTTATTAATAGGACTCTCTTTATTCATAATGAGTGTAGGGCTAGAAGCAAGTGAAAACGCAAAAAAAATGAACAAAATGAGATATCAAGCAGTGCCTGCAGAAAAAGCAACACTAGTTCAAGAGGGTGATTCAAAGAATTACTGTCCTGTTTGTGGAATGACTCTTCCTGGTTTTTATAAAACAAACCATGCTGCAATGCATGAAGGACACAATAAACAATACTGTTCAATTCATTGTGCTGTTGAAGATCAAGAGATTAATGGTTCAAAACTTACAAATGTGAAAGTTGTAGATAATAAAAGCTTAAAATTAATAGATGCAAAAAGTGCTTTTTATGTAGTAGGGAGTTCTAAGCCTGCAACTATGTCTATGGTTAGTAAATATGGTTTTGCAAATGAAGATGATGCAAAGGCTTTTGCAAAACAGAATGGTGGAGAAATCAAATCATATGATGAGGTTTATGCTAGTGTTGCAAAAGGTATGCAAAAAGAAAAAGCTATGATTGCAAAAAGACAAAAAAAGATGCAAATGATGGGTGAAAAAGTTTATAATAAAATGTGTAAAAAAACTGATGAAAAATTCTCTTCAGTAGCACAAGCTAAAACTTTTATTACAAAAAATAATTTGTGTGGAAATATGAAAGGTAAAAACTTACAAGCTGTGGGAATTTACTTAGGAAGAAGATAATACTTTATATATACTTCTAAATATAAAAAGAGGGTAAACAACACCCTCTTTTTTTTGATCTTATTTTACTCTTCTTTTCTACTTTATCCCTAAAATTCTTGCCTAAAACGATAAAAGCACTTTATAAATAAAATTTAACTATAATCGCGTCATAAATCTTACAATAAAATAAATCAAAAGGTAAATTTTAATGAGAGCATTAATCAGCGTTAGTGACAAAAGTGGTGTTGAAAACTTTGCAAAAGAGCTTGTAACATTGGGTTATGAGATTATTTCAACAGGTGGAACATATAATAAATTAAAAGAAGCAGGAATAGCTGTAATTGAAGCAAATGAAGTTACAAAGTTTCCTGAGTGTTTTGAAGGTAGAGTTAAGACTTTAAACCCATATATTCATGGTGGTATTTTACATAGACGAGATAAAGAATCTCATCTACAACAAGCCAAAGAATTAGGTGTTGAAGGTATTGATTTAGTATGTGTGAATCTTTATCCATTTAAAGCAACAATTGAAAAAACTGATGATTTTGAAGAGATTATTGAAAACATTGACATAGGTGGTCCTGCTATGGTTAGATCAGCTGCTAAAAATCATGACTCAGTTATTATTGTTACAGATGTTATTGATTATGATGTAGTTTTAAATAATCTTAAAAATGGTACAAATACTCCTGAGTTTAGAAGAGATATGATGATTAAGGCTTATGAGCATACAGCAGCTTATGATTCAATGATTGCAAATTATATGAACAAAAGATTTAATAATGGTATGGGTGCTAAACAGTTTATTGTGGGTGAAAAAGTATTTGATACTAGATATGGAGAAAATCCACATCAAAAAGGTGCTTTATATGAGTTTGATAAGCACTTATCAAATAAATTCATCACACTTAAAGGTGAAGCATCATTTAACAATATGGGTGATATTTCAGGAGCTGCTAAAATCGCATCTGCTTTTGGTGATGATAATGCTGTTTGTATTGTAAAACATGGAAATCCTTGTGGTTTTGCCATTAAAGATACACTTTTAGAATCTTACGAAGAAGCACTTAGATGTGACCCAATTTCAGCATTTGGTGGAGTTGTTGCTGTTAATGGTGTTGTTGATTTAGACTTAGCTGTTAAAATGAATGAAATCTTTTTAGAAGTTGTATTCGCTGCTGATTTTACAGAAGAAGCAGAAGTTGAATTAAATAAGAAAAAAAGAATCAAACTATTTAAACAAGGTACAAAAAAACTTGAAATGGCAAATGATTCATTCAACTTTAAAATTGTTGATGGTGGATTTGTTTATCAAGACGCTGATAAAGTTGAAGATGATGAGGTTAAAACTAGCGAATTAAAATCAACAAGAGAAGCAAGTGCTCAAGAAGTAAAAGATATGGAAATTGCTTATAAAGTTGCATCTTTAACAAAATCAAACTGTGTAGTATATGTTAAAAACTCTGCAATGGTAGCTGTTGGTATGGGAATGACTTCAAGAGTTGATGCTGCTAAAGCTGCTTTAAGAAAAGCAGAAGATTTAGGAATTGATGTATCTGGTTCAGTACTTGCTTCTGAAGCATTTTTCCCATTTAGAGATAGTATAGATGCAGCACAAGAAGCTGGTGTTAAATGTGTAATTGAACCAGGTGGTTCAATTAGAGATGATGAAATTATTGAAGCAGCAAATGAGTTTGGAATGGCTTTATATTTCTCAGGGAAAAGACACTTTTTACATTAAGTTTTATGGTAAATGTTATAAAAATATAACATTTACCACTTTTGTTTTTATCTACCTTTAGTTATACTTTAATAAAATACTATATTAAGGTCAAATATGCAAAAATATTTAATTTTATATTTCTTTATATTATTTATAATTCCTTCTTCACTTTTCTCAAAAGATTTAAAAAAAATTACATTACAGCTCTCTTGGTTTGATCAGTTTCAATTCGCTGGATATTATATGGCAAAAGAGAAAGGCTTTTATGAGGAGATGGGACTTGATGTAGAGATTAGACCTTTTGAATTTGGTATTAATGTATCATCAGAAGTAGATGAAAAAAGAGTAGATTTTGCTGTAGATAGAGAAACTTTGATTTTAGAAAAAGTTGCAGGAAAAAAACTTGTAACATTATATGCACTTTTCCAAGAGTCACCTCTTATTCTTCTTTCAAAAAAAGATTCAAATATTAATGAAATTCAAGATTTTGAAAATAAAAGAATTATGACAACAATTGATGATGCAGGTGAAGTCTCTGTTAAAGCTATGATTACTTCAAAAGGGCTAAAAACAGAAAATTTAAATTTTATAAATCATACTCATAATATTATGGATTTGGTAAATGATAATACTGACGTAATATCCGCATATTTATCAAAAACTCCATATGATCTACAAAAAATGAGTATTGAGTATAATGTTTTTAATCCAAAAGATTATGCTTTTGATATGTATAGCGATTTTTTATTTACTCATGAAGATAAAGTGAAAAATGATTTAAATACTGTATTAGCTTTTAAAGAAGCCTCTTTAAAAGGTTGGGAATATGCTTACTCTAATATAGAAGAAACAGCATCTTATATGTTTAATAATTTCAATAGTCAAAAAATTCCTTTAGAAGCTTTAATATTTGAGGGAAAAGTTTTAAAGAAATTATCATATGTTGACTCAAATAATCTAGGTGAGATTAAACCAGAAAAAATTCAAAGAATTTATGATTTATATAATGTAATGGGATTAACACCAAAAAAAATAGATTTACATAGATTTGTTTTGTATAAAAATTTTGCAGGAAATATAACGTTTACAAAAAATGAAAAGGGTTATATTCTTGGAAAAAAAGAAGTTAAAATGTGTACTGTGCCTGATTTAAAGCCATATAGTTTTACTCAAAACGGGAAATTTGAAGGCTTTATTTCTGATTATATAAATCTAATTTCTAAAAAAACAAAATTAAATTATAAATTTATTAAGACAAATACAGCAAAAGAGTCTCTTGAATTTCTAAAAAGTGGCAAGTGTGAAATTATTCCTTCTCTTCCTGAGATTGAGGGAAGAGATAGTTTTTTTAATCTTACAAAGCCTTATATAAATATCTCTTTTGCAATTGTTACAAAAAACAAGAGTAGTTTTATAGATGGCCCTTCAGTTTTAAAGGGTAAAAAAATTGCAATATCAAAAAAATATAAATATTATAAAACTTTAAAAAAAGCTTATCCTATATTTGATTTTATTGAGGTTGAAGATATGGATGAAGGGCTTAAAAAAGTTAGTGATTCTAAAGCTTTTGCATATATAGATTTAATACATTCAACTATGTATAAAGTTCATAATGATTATTTAGGTAAGTTAAAAATCTCTGGAAAATTAGACTACTCTTTACCTATATCAATTGCTATTTCAAAAGATGATCTTATATTAAAATCTATTTTAGAAAAAGGTGTAAAAAGTATATCAAAAGATGAAGTTGATAAACTTATTAATAAATGGGCAAGTGTTGAATATAAAAAAGAGTTTGATTATGAGACTTTATATAAAATTCTTTTTGCTTTTATAATTATACTTTTAGCTATTTTATATAGACAAAAAGTTTTGGGAAATATGAATAAAATATTAAAGTCTAAAGTAGAAAAAAAAACATTAGCATTAAAAAAGATTAATGAAGAGCTTGAAGATAGAGTTAAAAAAGAGGTTTCTGAAAATCTTAGAAAAGATTTATTGTTGTCAAAACAAGCGAAGATGGTAGCAATGGGTGAAATGATTTCTAATATAGCACATCAATGGAGACAACCCTTATCTATTATTTCAACTGGAGCTAGTGGTTTAAAACTTCATAAGGATTTAAATGGAAGTATTGAAGATAAATTTTTAGATGAAACATTAAATACAATTGTTAATACATCAGTTGATCTTTCTAAGACAATTGATTCTTTTATGAATTTTTTTAAAGCTAGTAGTCAAAAAACAGTTTTTACTTTTAATTCTACATTAGAAAAAACATTAAAAGTTTTTGATTATAATATTTCAGAAGGAAAAGTAAATATAATAAAAAGCATTGATGATATTGAGATTGTATCTTATGAGAGCGAATTAATGCAGGTTTTAATAAATATCTTAAATAATTCAAAAGATGCTTTAACTAAAAAAGCTGCACAAGATAAGTTTATTTTCATAAGTGGAAAAAAGCTTAATAATGATGTGATTATTGAAATTAAAGATAATGGTGGCGGAATAGATGAAGAGATTTTAACAAAAATATATGAACCTTATTTCACAACTAAGCATCAATATCAAGGAACTGGGGTAGGACTTTTCATATGTCAAGAAATTTTAGCAAAACATATGAATGGTCAAATAGATACTAAAAACTGTAGTTTTGAATATATGGGAAAAAATTATAAAGGAGCTTTAACTACAATAAAAATAGGAGTTTAAGAGTATATTTAAAGCCGAGGGGGAGTTTAAACGGCTTTAAATATGAAATTTTAATGATTGTCAAACAAACTGTAAAGGAAACATTATCATTAAAATTTAAAATAAGTTACTTATGAACCCATCTTTTAAATAGGAGTATTATAATCTTAGTAAAAGCATGTGATAAATTTATGATATTTTGTTAAGTTTTAAAAATATTTAAATTTTTTAATAAAAATATACTCTAATTCAAAATTTGTTATACTAAATTAATTACATACAGAAAAGTGAATATGAATAAAAAACAATTTAAAAAATTTATAAAAAATTTACCCCTCGATGTTAATGTTATGGGCAGAGATAGATACTTTAATTCAGCAGTTTTAATTCCTCTGATTAAAATAGATAAAGAGTATTATCTTCTTTTTCAAAAAAGAGCAGCAAATATAAGACAAGGTGGAGATATTTGTTTCCCTGGCGGTGGCTATGAAGATTGTGACAAATCTTTTATGCATACTGCACTTAGAGAAACAAAAGAAGAACTAGGAATTAAGAAAAAAGATATAAAAGTCTTAGGGCAACTTGATACTTATGTTGCACCAATTGGAGCTGTTATTGAACCTTTTGTTGGGGTTATACAAAAAGAGGCTATTGATAATATGATTATTGATAAAAATGAAGTTGAAAAAACTATGTTAATACCTATGAGCTTTTTTAAAAATAATGCACCTGAAGAGTATACTTTAAAATATGAAGTTCATCCTTATTCTATTAATGATGATGGGGAAAAAGAGGTTCATTTTCCTGTTGAAGAATTAGGGCTACCTGAAACTTATCATAAGCCATGGGGACATAAACGTCATAAAGTATGGGTTTATAAATATGAGGGTGAAGTTATTTGGGGACTTACTGCAGTAATTATAAACGATTTATTAAAAAAATATTAAAAGATAAAAGGTTGTAAATGAATTCAATAATAATAAATGACAAAGAAATATTTCCATCAAAAGTAGTTTGTATTGGTAGAAATTATACAGAGCATATTGCAGAGTTAAATAATGAAACACCAACAGAAGCTGTTTTCTTTTTTAAACCAAACTCTTCAATCTCAAAAGAACTTATTTTTCCAAAAGCTCAAAATTCATGTCATTATGAAGCAGAGCTCTCTTTTTTAATTGAAGAAAATAAAATTAGTGCAGTTGGCTTTGGTCTTGATTTAACTTTAAGAGAAGTACAAAGTAAATTAAAAAAGAAGGGTCTACCTTGGGAAAGAGCAAAATGCTTCACTGCTTCTGCAGTATTTTCTAAGTTTGTAAGTTTTAGTGGTGATATTGAAAATTTAGAAATAGAATTACTTATTAACAATGAGCTTAGACAAAAAGGTGGAGTTAAACTTATGATTAATAAACCCCAAGAAATAATAAATGAACTTTTAACTTTTTCTTCTTTTGAGGATGGTGATATATTAATGAGTGGAACTCCTAAAGGAGTAGGAGAATTCAAAATAGGTGATATATTTATTGGTAGAGTACTAGAAGAAGGTAGAGTTTTAGTTGAACAAAGATTTGAGGTTCAATAATAGATTTTAGAATTAGGTTTAAAAACAACTAAAGTAATTTAGTAATTTTTTATTTTAATGAGTACTTCTTTTTCTTTTGATAGAATTTGCCAATAATTTAATACCGAGGCAAATATGAATTTTAATGAATTAACTCCTGAAGAATCTTATATCATAGATCAAAAAGGTACAGAACGACCTTTTTCTGGTAAATATAATAATTTCTATGAAGAAGGTGTTTATAAGTGTAGAAAATGTGATAGTGCACTTTTTAAATCACAAGATAAGTTTAATACAGGATGTGGTTGGCCTAGTTTTGATGATGCCATTGATGGTGCAGTTAAAAGATTTACAGATAAAGATGGAAGAAGAGTTGAAATAGTTTGTTCGAATTGTGAAGCTCACCTAGGTCATGTTTTTGAAAATGAGGGATTTACAGAAAAAAACACAAGACATTGTGTTAATTCTACTTCTTTAACTTTTAAAAGTATAGAGAATTGTTGTGAACAACATGGCTTTGCTTATTTTGCAGCTGGCTGTTTCTGGGGAGTAGAACATCATTTTGAGAATTTCAAGGGTGTTCATTCTGCAGTTTCAGGCTATATGGGTGGTCACTTAGATAATCCAGATTACCACTCTGTTTGCACAGGAACAACAGGGCATTTGGAAGTTGTAAGAGTTGAGTATGATGAATGTCAAGTCTCTTTTAAAGAACTAGCTAAACTTTTTTTTGAAATTCATGATTTTACTCAAAACAATGGACAAGGTCCTGATATTGGAAGTCAATATCTTTCGGCAATATTTTATTTAAATGATGCACAAAAAAGAGTTGCTTTAGAACTTGTAGATGAGTTGGAAGATTTAAATTTTAAAGTTGCTACCTCACTTCACGAAGCTTCTAATTTTTATGAAGCTGAAGATTATCATCAAGATTATTATAAGAAAAATGGAAAAACTCCATATTGTCACGCTTATAGAAAGATATTTAAATAAGTAAGTAAAGATATCTTTTTAAAAAAGATATCTTTGTTATAGTTTTATACAGTACCTAAGATGTAATATACAGGTTTCTCTTTAAGTTTTTGTAAATTTAGATTATATTTATCTGCCCAGTGTGAAACTTCTTCATGAAATTGATTAATTATTTCATTTGCATCATTTTCATCACATTTAATTTTTAAATAATCAGATGAATTTGATAATGCGACATAGGCATTCATTTTTTTTAAATTGTCATTTAAACTAATAATATGTTTAGAAAACTTATTGAAATCTTTTGTTTGGTTTATAATTTGTTTTGCCTGTTTTAATGAAGACTCATTCTTAGCATAGCCAAGTTGAGATAATAAAACTTCAGGTGAAACTTCTATTTGCATACGTATCCCTTTTTTTTTAAATAAAGTCTAAAATACTAACAAAAAATTTGTAAGATTGTCTTTAAAAAAACAATATAATTCATGTAAATGGAATAATTCTGAATCTATAAATTTATTTGAAACTCTTTTTAATAAAAATATTATTTTAGAAATTAATGCATTTTTCGTTAAAGTTTTAAAAAATAAAGGTAAGAAATGAGTGTTTTACTACAAATGGCAATGTTTCCAACTGATAAAAGTGGAAGTAAAAGTAAAGAGGTCTCTGAAATAATAAAAATTATTAGAGATAGTGGTTTTTCTTATAAATTAACAGCAATGTCAACTATAATTGAAACACAAAAGATCTCTGATGCTTTAAGCATAATTCAAAAATGTTATGAAAAACTTGAAGAACTTGGATGCGAAAGAGTATATTCTACTTTAACTTTTGACATTAGAAAAGGGTATGAAAATAGACTTGAAGGAAAAGTTAAATCTGTAGAAGATAAAATAGGTGAAGTTTCAAAATAATCTAAAATAGATTTTTTTGAACTCCTATTTTTTCTTCACCAAGAGCTTTTAATCTAAATGTAACTCTATGTTCTTCAGATCT
>JBFHGG010000069.1:0-14607 GCA_041583235.1 Halarcobacter sp. | reverse complement strand
CCTGTATCTTGACATAATGGTCTATGTCCTAAAGCACACATTTTTGAGTTTATTAAAATTTGACCTAATGCATTTTTTGCAGCTTCTGATTGTTCTTTTTCATAAGCTTCCACTATTGATTTTACGAAATCCTCTGGATGATAAAACGATATATATTGACAGGCATCTGCTACGCTATCTATTATGTCTTGTTCTGTGATTTTTTTCACTATATTCTCCTTCATAAATTAAAAATTTTGAAGAAGTATATAGCTAATAAATGTCTTTAATATGACTTTAAAAGTAGTATGGAAAAGTATACTATTTTGAGTTGAAATATCTATCTGTCTCTTCAGAAACTACTTTAGATAATAAAAGTAAAGCTATTAAGTTTGGAATAGCCATTAGTCCATTTGCTAAATCAGAGAAATTCCATACAAGTTTTAATTCCATCATTGCTCCAACTACTATAAAACTTACAAAAACTATTCTATATAATTTGATTGATTTATCACCAAAAATATATTCAAATGCTCTTTCTCCATAATAAGACCAACCAAGAATAGTAGAGTATCCAAAAAGAACAGTTGCAATCACAACTATTATTGCACCAAAGTCTCCTAAAAAGAATTCAAAACTCTTTAAAGTTAAATCTCCAGCATTTCCTCCTGTAGTCCAAATTGGAGCCATAAGAATTATTAATGCAGTCATTGTACAAACAACTAAAGTATCAATAAAGGTTTGAGTCATAGATACAAGAGCTTGTTTGGCTGGGTCATTAGTTTTTGCAGCCGCTGCTGCTATTGGAGCTGAACCTAATCCTGATTCATTTGAAAATACACCTCTTGCAATACCAAATCTAATAGCTGCAGCGACTGCAGCTCCTGCGAATCCTCCACCTGCTGCAATTGGATTAAAAGCATGATAAAAAATAAGACCGAAAGCATCGCCAACTTTGTCAAAGTTCATTAAAATAATTATTAAAGATGTAAAAAGATATACAACAATCATAAAAGGAATTAGAAAAGATGTTGTTTTACCAATAGATTTTATTCCTCCCATTAATACAAATGAAGTAATTGTTAAAAGTACAATTCCTGTTACCCATGAAGGAGTATCAAATTGTGAGAATAAAGCATTAGCAACTGCATTTGCTTGAGTCATATTTCCAATACCAAAAGAAGCTAAAATTGTAAAAAGTGCAAAAAGAAAAGCAAGTTTTGGCATATTTAAACCCTTTGCTAAATAGTACATAGGACCACCTTTAAAGCCATTTTTACCTTTCTCTCTATATTTAACAGCTAAAATTGCTTCTGAATATTTTGTTGCCATACCTACAAAACCAGTTACCCACATCCAAAATACAGCGCCAGGTCCTCCAAAAGTAATTGCAGTTGCAACTCCTACAATATTACCAATACCAACAGTAGCTGCAAGTGCTGTCATTAAAGCTTGAAAGTTTGTTATATCACCTTCTGCATTTTTTTCTTTTACAAAAATTAATTTTATAGCATGGCCAAGGGCCCAAAATTGCATACCTTTTAATCTAATAGTTAAAAATAAACCTGTACCAACTAAAAGTATTAACATTGGTATTCCCCATACAAACCCTGAGGCACTAGATATAAAATTGTCTAAAGTTTCCATTCTTCGTCCTTCTTTTTAAAGATAAGAGCATAGCTTAAATCTAGTTAAGAATTATTGAATAGTAATTCAAAAAAAGCTATAATATATATAATTTGTGATTTGAATAATAGAAATTGCCAAAAGAAAATAATAATCAATAATGTAGCTAGTAGTTAACCTTATGCTTAATAAAATTTAAGTATTATTGTGCCCTTATATTAAATAAGTGCATAATAGTGATTATGTTTTTATTTGGTATAAATAGAAAAAGGAAAATAGAATGTTGGATTTAGCAATTATAGGCGGAGGACCTGCAGGTTTAACGGCAGGTTTATATGCAACTAGAGGTGGACTTAAAAACGTTACTATGTTTGAAATGGGATTACCAGGTGGTCAAATAACTGGAAGTTCAGAAATTGAAAACTATCCTGGTCAAGCTGGATTAATGACAGGTATGGAACTTATGGAAAACTGGCCTAAGCAGTGTCAACAGTTTGGTTTAAAACATGAAATGAATCAAGTAGCTCAAGTTACTAAAGAGGGTGATATTTTCACAGTGACTTTAGTTGATGGCACAAAACAAGAAGCAAAATCTGTTTTATTAGCAACAGGTTCAGTTCCTAGACGTGCAGGGTTTGCAGGCGAAGATAAATTCTTTGGACGTGGAATTTCAACTTGTGCAACTTGTGATGGTTTTTTCTATAAAGGTAAAGAAGTAGCACTTATTGGTGGTGGTGATTCAGCTTTAGAAGAAGCAGTTTATTTAGCAAAACTTTGTTCAAAAGTTTATATTGTTCATAGACGAGATACATATAGAGCAGCTCCAAGTACAATAGAACATATGAAAGCTTGTGAAAATATTGAAGAAGTAACAAATGTAACTGTAGAAGAAGTTTATGGTGATAATATGGGAGTTACTGGACTTAAAGTAAAAGAAAAAGAGTCTGGAAATATTAGAGATTTACCTGTTCCTGGTGTTTTTGTATTTGTTGGACGAGATGTATTAAGTGATTCTTTAAAGCAAGAAGATGGTTCATATCTTTGTGATGTAAATGAGCAAACAGAAGTAATAGTGGATTTAAAAATGAGAACGAATGTTCCAGGATTATATGCAGCAGGTGATGTAAGAATTGATGCAGCAAAACAAGTTGTATGTGCAGCAGCAGATGGTGCAACAGCAGCAGTAGATATTATTGAGTATTTAGGATAATTATAATGATTAATGTAGGAATTGTAGGTAGTACAGGTAGAGTAGGGTCACTTTTAATTGATGACTTAATATTAGATGAAGAAACAAGACTAAGTGCTTGTCATGTATTTGATGAATTAAATAAACCAGTTCCTGAAGGAACAGTTATTACAAATAATATGTCAACTCTTTTAGAAGAGGCTGATGTTATTATTGATTTTTCAGCTCCAGCTGCAACTGAAGCACTTCTTACAGAAATTGTTGAACATGGTGGTACAAAACCCTTAGTAATTGCTACTACAGGTTTTTCTAAACATCAACAAAATCTTCTTTTAGAAGCAAGTAAAAAAGTTCCTATTTTATATGCAACAAATATGAGTTTAGGAGTTGCAGTTTTGAATAAACTTGTATCTTTAGCTTCTAGAGCGTTAAAAGAGTTTGATTGTGAAGTAGTTGAGCAACATCATAGATATAAAGTTGATTCTCCTTCAGGAACTGCGCTTACTTTAGCAGAGCATGCAGCTCATGCAAGAGATTTAGATTTAGATGCAGTTAGAGTTTCAGGACGTGATGGAGTTATTGGAGCTAGAACTAAAGATGAAATTGGAGTTATGTCTTTAAGAGGTGGTGATATTGTAGGTCGTCATACTGTAGGATTATATAATGATGGGGAATTTATAGAATTACATCATACAGCAACATCAAGAAATACTTTTTCAAGAGGTGCTATAAAAGCTGCTAAATGGTTGGTTAATCAAGAACCAGGGCTTTATTCAATTAATGATTGTTTAGGATTATAAAAAAATTAAATATGGAAAACAAAAAGAAATTTAACGCACTGATGTTCACTTTTTGTTCTCACAAAAAGGTTAAATAAATGTGTGCAATAGTTGGTATTTACGGAAATGATAACGCTGCTAGATTGGCCTCTTTGGCTCTTTTCTCTATGCAGCATCGAGGACAAGAAGCAACAGGTATCTCTTCATCTTGTAGTGGTAGAATTTTTACTAAAAAAGATAGAGGTTTAGTGTCTGATGTTTTTAATGAAGAATCATTAGCTTATTTAAAAGGTAATATGGCAATTGGTCATAATAGATATTCAACTGCAGGTGGCGACTCTATTTTAGATGCACAACCTGTATTTGCAAAATATAAGTTAGGTGAAATTTCAATTGTTCATAATGGTAATTTAATCAATAAAGATGAAGTAAGAAATGAATTAATTGATAAAGGTGCTATTTTTCAAACAGGAATGGATACTGAAAATCTTATTCATCTTATTGCAAAAAGTCCTGAAAATAAATTAAGAGATAGAATTGAACATGCTTTAGAAAGAACTATAGGTGCTTACTGTTTTATTATTCAATCAAGAAATAAGCAATTTGTTATTAGAGATAGATATGGAATTAGACCACTTTCTTTAGGTAAATTAAAATCTGGTGGTTATATAGTAGCTAGTGAAACTTGTGCTTTTGAGCTTGTTGATGCAGAGTTCATTAGAGATGTAAGACCTGGCGAAATGTTAATTTTTTCAGAAAAGAATGAAGAACCAGAATCAGTACAATTGTATGAACCAGAATATAGACCTTGTGCTTTTGAATATGTATATTTTGCTCGTCCTGATTCATTAATTGATGGTAAAACTGTTTATGAAACTAGAGAAAATATGGGTAAAACATTAGCAAAAAATGATAAAAAATCTATTGTAAAATATGATATGGTTGTTCCTGTTCCTGATTCTGGAGTTCCAGCAGCTTTAGGATATGCTGCAGAGAGTGGAATACCATTTAAATATGGAATTATTAGAAATCATTATGTAGGTAGAACTTTTATAGAACCAACTCAAGCAATGAGAAGCATGAAAGTTAAAATGAAACTTTCTCCAATGAGAAATCTAATTGAAGGTAAATCTTTACTTGTAATTGATGATTCAATTGTTAGAGGAACTACATCAAAAAGAATAGTAAGAATGCTAAAAGATGCAGGAGCTAAAGAGGTTCATTTTAGAGTAGCAAGCCCAGAAATAAAATTCCCTTGTTATTATGGTATTGATACTCCTGATAAAAAAGAACTTATTTCAAATAATATGAATAAAGATGAAGTATGTAAGTTTATTGAAGCTGATTCTTTAGAATATCTTTCTATTGATGATTTAGTAAATTCAATAGGAAATAACAGAAATTATGGATTAGAAAGTTTTGATGGTGACTATTTCGTTAAAAAATAAAACAATTTTAAAAAAGAATAATAAACATCTTAATAAAGAAGTTCTTACTATTGGTCGATATTTTAGAAAGAAATTTGGTGAGACTATTTATAAAGTGCCTATTTCTATAGGTGGTTTTACTTGTCCAAATATAGATGGGACTGTTGCAAAAGGTGGATGTACTTTTTGTGAAAATGACTCTTTTTCTCCTAATCTTCAGGAGAAAAAGCCATCCTTTAAATTAAACCCAAGAGTTAATGAAAATCCATTTTTGGATAAACAATTACAGCAACTTGAATTACAATTTAATGCAACAAAAGAAAGATTAGAAAATAAATTTGGAACAAAAAAATTCATAGTATATTTTCAATCTTTTACAAACACTTATGCCCCTCTTGAAACATTAAAGGCTTTATATACAAAAGCTTTAACATTTCCTAATGTAGTTGGTTTATCAATTGGTACAAGAACAGATTGTATGACAGATGAAATTTTAGATTTTTTAGAAGATTTAAATAAAGATAAAGAGATTTGGGTTGAGTATGGAATTCAATCTTTTTATGATGAAACTTTAGAAAAAATTAATCGTGGTGATGATGCTTATACTATGAGAAAATGGATTAAAAAGACAAAAGATAGAGGTTTGCATGTTTGTGGACATTTAATTTATGGTCTTCCTGGAGAAAATCAAGAAATGATGTTAGAAACATTTAATCAAACCTTAGCTTTAAATATAGATTCAATTAAATTTCATCCTTTATATGTAGTAAAAAACACTCTATTAACTAAAGATTATAAAAAAGGTAAGTTTGCACCTATAAGTGAAGATTTATATGTGGATACAGTTGTTAAATCAATAAAAAATTTACCAGAAAATGTATCTGTTCAAAGAGTAACTGCAGGAATTGAAGATAGTAGTTTATTATCTCCGTTATGGTGTAAAAATAAACACCAGCAAATACAAAAAATTAGAAAAGCTCTTATAAAAGAGGGTTTAAAATATTAATTTAAAGAAAAATATTAGAGCTTTACTCTAATATTTTTACTTTTTACTTTTTATATTTTAATTCTACTTCGTAGATATCTGTTCTTCTATCTTTTAAGTTTGTAACACTACCTAAACTATGAAGCTCTTTTAATAATTCTAAATCAACATCAGCTACTAAAATCATTTCAGTATTTGGAGTAGATTCTGCTTTTATTCCATTTGGTGGAAAAGCAAAATCACAAGGTGTAAATACTGCTGATTGAGCATATTGAATATCCATATTTGCAACCTTAGGAAGATTCCCAACACATCCTGCAATTGCAACATAACATTCATTTTCTACAGCTCTAGATTGTGCACAAATTTTAACTCTTGAATAACCATTTTGAGTATCTGTTAAAAAGGGTACAAATAAAATATCCATTCCTTCATTTGCTAATAATCTTCCAAGTTCAGGAAATTCACTATCATAACAAATTAAAACACCAATTTTTCCACAATCTGTATCAAAAGTTTTTATTTCACTTGAGCCTTTTAATCCCCACACTTTCTTTTCATCAGGAGTAACATGCATTTTAGAATATTTTTCAACAGAACCATCTCTTTTACATACAAAACCAACATTATATAAGTCACCATCAAGTAGTTCAGGCATACTTCCTGTAATAATATTTATATTATATGCAATTGCTAATCTTGAAAACTCTTCTTTAAATTTTGGTGTAAATTTTGCAAGTTCTCTAATAGCATCTGCTTCAGCTAAATGATTAAAAGCTGCCATTAATGGAGCATTAAAAAACTCAGGGAAAAGGGCAAAATCACTTCTATAATTTGAAACAGCATCAACAAAATATTCAGCTTGTTCTAAAACTTCTTCAATATTTTTATAAGGTCTTACTTGCCATTGAATAAGTCCTAATCTAATAATAGTTTTTTGTGGCATTGGAACAACTGAAGGTTTTGAATAATAAATATTATCCCAAGCAAGTAACGAAGCATATTCACAACTATCAACATCACCTTCTAAATAGTTTTTTAAAACTCTTTTTACATAGAAATCATTTGAAAGTTGGAAGTTTAAAACAGGGTCATAAATCTCTCTTTCTCTAACTTTTGAGATATACTCTTTAGGAGTTAATTTATCAGAATATTTTTTATAATTTGGAAGTCTTCCTCCAAAAATAATTCCTTTTAAATTTAATTCTTCACAAAGTTCTTGTCTAAACTCATATAATCTTCGTCCAAGTCTTAATCCTCTATATTTTTTACTTATAAAAACATCAACACCATAAAGTGTATCTCCATTATCATTATGAGTATCAAAAGAGTAGTTTCCTGTGATTTCTTTATATGTATGTGAATCATCAAACTTACTATAATCAACAACTATACTTAATGCAAAACCTGCTAGTTCATCATTGATTTTTATGCCAACTTGTCCTTTTGGAAACTTTTTCAAAAGTGTAGAAAATTCATCATAAGTCCAAGAAGAGTCATCTAAATGTTTGTATTCGTCGTTCATTAATAGAACAATATTCTCGTGGTCCCAAATTTCTAGATATGTCAATTCAATTTTATCTATTGAATCCATTTTGTCAACCTTTTAGGTAAAGTAGTTACATATTATGTAAGGGGAGAATTATATGATAATTATTAGGATTTTTTCCTAATAATTATTTAATTTTTAAAAGATAATCAACTACATTTTCAATAAATGCATCATGTTTTCTATCTTTTCTGTGAGCGATGTATAATTTTCTAGTCATTTTTTGATTACCAATTCTAGATTCATATAATGCTCCAGCTTTTAGTAATGATTCAATTGCATTTCTTGATACAACAGAAACTGTAGGTGTTTCATCTTTATCTGAGTGTAAAACTGTTTGCACAATAGTTGTAGCACTTGTTACTTCAGATGTCACATCAAAGGTATCACAATCAGGATAATTTGCTTTCTCTAAAGACTCTTTAAAAATAAGCCTTGTATTAGAATCTGGATTTCTACATACCCATTTATATGATAATAAATCCGCAGCTTTTGCTTTTTCAGGAAGTTCTTGATTTGAGAATATTACAATCTCATCATCCATCCATTCTCTATAAATAATATCATCATCAGGAATATAGTTTTCAACTAATGCAATATCAATTTTTTTATCTAGTAAATCTTCGATTGCTTTATGGGAAACTGATACATTTATAGAAACATCATTATTAATATTCTCTTTTAGTTTATTTAAAAATCTAGGAAGAATATAATTACCAATAATAAAAGAAGCACCAAATACAAAAGTTACATCTTTGTTCATTATTTTTAATAATTCTTTTTCTGCACCATTTACACATCTTTCTATCTTTTGTGCAATCGTAAATAACATTTGACCTTCTTTTGTAAGTCTGATACCATTTTTCTTTCTATCTACAACTTGTACATCTAAATACTCTTCAATATATTTCATTTGCTGTGTAACAGCAGGTTGAGAAATACCAAGTTTAGCAGAAGCTTTAGAGAATGATTTTTCTCTTACAACTGTTAAGAAAGTTTCTAACTTTGCAAAATCTGTTAACATTATGCTCGCCTTTAATAAAATCTAATGATTATAATAACATTTATTTATAAATAGAATTATTAAGAAGCCTTATAAATTAATAGAATTTATGTTATAATTTATATTTATGGGAGAAGAAATGTCGGAAAAAATCTTATCATTATTAAATGAATCACAACAAGATGCTGCAAAGCATATTGATGGTTCACTGTTGATCTTAGCTGGTGCTGGTTCAGGGAAAACTAAAACAATTACAACAAGACTTGCTTACTTAATATCTATTGGTATAGATCCAAGTTCAATATTAACCCTAACATTTACAAATAAAGCAGCTTCAGAAATGAGAGAAAGAGCTTTTTCAATGATTGATCCCTCTACAATTAATACTCCTCCTCTTCTTTGTACCTTTCATAAATTTGGATTACTTTTTTTAAAATTTCATATGACTGAATTAGGAAGAAAAAACTCTTTTATAATTATTGACAATGATGATAAAAAAAGAATTTTAAAATCAATAGATAAAGAGATTACAACAGCACTGCTTGTTAGCGAAATTTCAAAATATAAAAATACTTTATTAACTCCAAGTGAAGCTAAGCAAGCTGCACAATTAAAACTATATAAACAAATTGCAGAAATATATGAAAAATATGAAGCATATCTATTAAAAAACAATCTTGTAGATTTTGATGATTTATTATTGCTTCCATATAAAATATTAGAAAAAAATGAAAATTTAGCAAAAGAGACTAGTCAAAAATATCAATATTTAATGGTAGATGAGTACCAAGATACTAATGAATTACAATATAAACTCTTGAGAAAACTTTGTACTACACATTCAAATCTTTGTGTTGTAGGTGATGATGACCAATCAATTTATGGATGGCGTGGGGCAACTATTAAAAATATTTTAAATTTTACAGAACATTTTGAAAATACAAAGGTTGTAAAGTTAGAAAAAAATTATAGATCAACTGATACAATATTAGAACATGCAAATCAATTAATTGAACATAATAGAGATAGATTAGGTAAAAAATTATTAGGAACAAGAGCAAAAGGAAATAGTGTAAAAGTTTATGAATCTCATGATGAAAATGAAGAAACTAGAAAATTAATTGATGATATTAAAAAATTAATAGTTCAAGGGGAATCTGCAAGAGATATTGCAGTTATTTTTAGAGTAAATGCCTTGTCTCGTTCTTTAGAAGAAGGTTTTAATAGAGCAGGGATAAATTATAGATTAATTGGTGGAATGAAGTTTTATGAAAGAGCAGAGATAAAAGATTTAATTGCATATTTTAGAATTCTTACTAATACTACAGATAATTTCTCTTTAAAAAGAATAGTAAATAAACCAAAAAGAGGAATTGGAAAAACAACAATTGATAAACTTGATGCAAAATCAATTGAATTAGGTAAATCTATTTTTTCAATTTTAGAAGAGTATGATGCCGATGAGTTAGCAAAAATAGTTGGAAAGAAAAATTCACGAACATTAAAAGTATTTATGGCATCGGTAATGGATTTAAAAGATGCATTAGAAGAGTCTAAAATGAGATTTTTAGACTCTTTTGAAGAAACATTTGATTATAGAGCTTCTTTTGATAATGTTCCTGATGGCTATGATAGACAAGGAAATATTGACGAATTTTATGGATATATTAGAGACTATTTTATGCAAAATCCTCATCTATCCTTAGAGGATTTTTTAAATGAGATTGCTTTAGAGTCTGAAAATGGGGAGCTAACGGAGCAAGCTGTTTCAATGATGAGTATTCACTCTTCAAAAGGTTTAGAGTATAAACATCTATTTATAATAGGATTAGAAGAAGGTTTTTTCCCTATTATTGGTGATGGTTCTGATATTGAAGAAGAAAGAAGATTAGGTTATGTGGCAATTACTAGAGCTATGGATAATTTAACACTTTCTTTTGTGCACTCAAGATTTTATAAAGGTAAAAGAGCTATGTTATCAAAAAGTAGATTCTTAAGTGAATCAGGACTTATAAAAGGCTCTTTAACAATTGAAAAACACTCTTCTTATAAAAGAGGTGATTTAGTTAAACATAAAATATTTGGAATGGGTAGAGTACAAAAAGCAGTTAAGGCAACTAAAGATTATAAATTAACTATTAATTTTGCAGGAACTAGTAGAGATATCCTTTCGAGCTTTGTAGAAAAGATGTAATCTTTTTTAATATATTAATAAAATAAATAAGAAAAAATGCAAAAAAAACTTTATAATAATGAACCCTTGAATAAATTAATAGTAGTAAATAAACCTATGTTTAGAAGCTCTAATTCATATTTAAATCAAATAAAAAGAAAATATAAAAATAAAAAAGCAGGCTTCTCTGGTACTTTAGATCCTTTTGCTTGTGGCTGTTTAATTGTAGCTTTTGGTCAATACTCAAAACTATTTAATTATATTAGTAAAACTCCAAAAACTTATAGAACAGTTATTTGGTTAGGTGTAAAATCAGAATCACTAGATACTGAAAATATAATAAGCATAGAAGAGCATAAGAAATTAGATGAAGAGCTTATTAAAAAAGAGATAAAAAACTTAATAAAAAAACATGAATATCTACCTCCTAAGTTTTCTGCAAAAAAAATTGATGGAAAAAGAGCTTATGATTTAGCACGTTTGGGAAAAGAGTTTGAAATGAAAAAATCTTCTATGGAAGTTTATAATACAAAGTTCATATCTTATAGACATCCTTTTATTACATTTGAAGCAACAGTAAGTGAAGGTGCATATATTAGATCTTTAGCTCAAATTTTTCTTTCTAAGTTTGAAGCAGTAGGAACTCTTTCATATTTAAATAGATTAAACGAAGGAAAATTTCATTTTGAAAATGAGAAAGATTTAAATCCTCTTGATTTTATAGATTTAAAACATAATGATTATTTTGGAGATAAAAGTTATTTTACAAATGGCAAAACTATTTCCAAAGATTTCTTAAGTCTTAAAGAAGATGGTGAATATATCGTTAAATTTGATGATTTTTTTAGTATAATTCAAATTCATAATAATGAAGTAAAATATCTACTTAACAAAATATTATTGTAAAAAATAAATTTATTATCATTAATATAATGGAAATAAAAAGGGAATTAGTGAGAAAAAAATCATATGCAAAAGTTAATATTTTTTTAAAAATTTCAGGCAAACGTGATAATTATCATGAGTTAGTCTCTCGTTTTGTAAGAGTTCACTCTTTATTTGATTTAGTTTCAATTGAAAAAAAAGATTGTAATGAATTTACATTGCTAGGTAATTTTGGTTGTGAAACAAAAAAGAACACAATATATAAAGCATATAAGATTTTAGAAGAAAAGTCAGTAAAAGTTAAAGAGTTTTTTGAAAAACATTATGTAAAAGTAGAAAAAAGAATCCCAGAGTTTGCAGGACTTGGTGGGGGAAGCTCAAATTGTGCAACTTTTATGATTATGGTAAATGAACTTTGTGATTTAAATTTTACAAATGATGAATTAGCATTAATGGCTGTGGAAATTGGGGCAGATGTACCTTTTTTCATTTATGAATATGATTCAGCAAATGTTACAGGAATTGGTGAAAAAGTAGAAAAATTTGATGAAGAAATCTTAGACATAGAGATATTAACTCCTAAAATAGAGTGTAATACCAGTCAGATTTTTAAAATATTTAGTGAGAATTTTTATAAAGAAATAAATCAAAAAGATAAAGAAGAGTTATTAAAATTAAATTCTAAGCAAGTTTTAGAAAAATTTAATATAAATGAAGCAAATGATTTATATGAAGCATCAAAATATCTTTATAATGATATAAAAAAATACGAAAAAAAGGATTGGTACTTCAGCGGAAGTGGAAGTTCATTTTTTAAGCTCTTGAATGGAGATGTTAATGAGTAAAAAAGAAGTAAAAAAAAATCAAGTATTTAAAAATAAAAAAGTTTTTCATGATTTTATAATTTTAGATACTTTTGAAGCAGGAATTGTTCTTGAAGGTAGTGAAGTTAAAGCAGTACGAGAAGGTAGAGTAAATTTAAAAGACTCTTTTGTTAGAATAATAAAAAATGAAATGTTTGTATTAAATATGCATATAACTCATTTAAGTACTGCACATTCAACATATAGACCTGATGAAAGAAGAGATAGAAAGCTTCTTATGCATAGAAAAGATATTGATAAACTTTATATAAAAGTTATGAAAGATGGAATTACTTTAGTCCCTGTTAAAATGTATTTTAATTCAAAAAATAAATTAAAAATGCAAGTTGCAACTGCCCAAGGTAAAAAACTCCATGATAAAAGAGAAGATTTAAAGCAAAAAACGATGAAAAGGGAAACCGAACAAGCTTTAAAGAATTATAACTAAAGCTTATGGTACAAATAATGTACAAGAAAACAAAAATTATACATAAAATTAAAGAAACCTTAAAAAAAAAATTAAGATTTTAAGCTTAAATTTATTGCCAATTAGCTAATATTTTGGTGATAAGTGACAAAAAAGTGACTTGTAAAAAAATTAGTAGGAGGAAATTGATGCAAAACGGTGCACGAATAGAGTATGATTACTCAATTGCAAAAGCGTTTACATTTGCAACAATTCTGTTTGGTATCATTGGTATGACAGTTGGTGTAGTATTAGCATTTCAATTGGCTTTTCCTGAGTTAAATAACTTAGCTGGGGAATATGGTACTTTCAGTAGATTAAGACCTTTACACACAAATGGTGTAGCTTTTGGTTTTACTCTTAGTGGTATCTTTGCTACATGGTATTATGTAGGGCAAAGAGTATTAAAAGTTTCATTAAAAGAATCACCTTTTTTAATAGGTGTAGCTAAAGTACATTTCGTTCTTTACTTTATTACAATTCTTTTAGCAGTAGTAACTTTATTTATGGGTTTAACAACTTCTAAAGAGTATGCTGAGTTAGAATGGCCATTAGATATCTTAGTTGTATTATGGTGGGTATTATGGGGAATATCTATTTTCGGTCTTATCGGAATTAGAAGAGAAAGAACTTTATATATTTCAATATGGTATTACATCGCATGTTTTATTGCAGTTGCAATGTTATATTTATTTAACAACATGGAAGTGCCAACTGCACTAGTTTCTGGATATGGATCAATTATGCATTCAGTATCTATGTATGCTGGTACAAATGATGCTTTAGTTCAATGGTGGTATGGACACAATGCAGTTGCATTCGTATTTACAACACCAATTATTGCTATGATTTATTATTTCTTACCAAAAGAGTCTGGACAAAATGTTTATTCTTATAAGTTATCAATCTTAGCTTTCTGGGGATTAATGTTCGTTTATTTATGGGCTGGTGGTCATCACCTTCTATATTCAACTGTACCTGACTGGATGCAAACAATGGGTTCTGTTATGTCAGTTGTATTAATTTTACCATCATGGGGATCTGCTATTAATATGCTTTTAACTATGAAAGGTGAGTGGCAACAATTACAATCTAATACTTTAATTAAATTCATGGTATTAGCTTCAACTTTCTATATGTTATCAACTATTGAAGGACCAATTCAAGCTATTAAATCTGTAAATGCAATTGCGCACTTTACTGATTGGATTCCAGGTCACGTTCATGATGGTGTTTTAGGATGGGTTGTATTTATGATTATGGCTGCCTTATTCCATATGGCACCAAGAATGTATGGAAGAGAAATTTACTCTAAATCGTTAATGGATACTCAATTCTGGTTACAAACAACTGGTATTGTTTTATACTTTACATCTATGTGGATTGCAGGTATTACTCAAGGTATGATGTGGAGAGCATATGATGAATATGGTTCATTAGTTTACTCTTTCATTGATACAGTTACTGTATTACAACCATATTATACTATTAGAGCTGTTGGTGGGTTATTATACCTAATTGGATTCTTTATGTTCTCATATAACATGTACAAAACTGCAACTGCAGGTAGAGTGCTTGATAAAGAGCCAGTAAACGCTACTCCAGTAGCTGCGTAAGAAGGAGGTTTATTATGTTTCATTGGTTTGAACAAAGACCGTTTTTCTTTGCGGTATTAGTATTTAT
>JBFHGG010000068.1:0-14685 GCA_041583235.1 Halarcobacter sp. | reverse complement strand
CAAATACATACCTTGCTATGAGAGTAGCATACTTTAATGAACTAGACTCATACGCTCAATCACATAACTTAGATACAAGACAAATAATAGAAGGTGTAGGTCTAGATCCAAGAATAGGAAGCCATTATAATAATCCTTCTTTTGGATATGGTGGATACTGTTTACCAAAAGATACAAAACAATTACTTGCAAACTATAAAGATGTACCTTCAAATATAATAGAAGCTATTGTAAATGCTAATAGTACTAGAAAAGATTTTGTAGCAAAATCAATAATAGAAAAATTAAACTTAACAATGACAGAAGATATACATACAAATAAAAAAGTAGGTATTTATAGACTTGTAATGAAAGCAGGATCAGATAACTTTAGAAGCTCAGCTATTCAAGGAATAATGAAAAGAATAAAAGCTAAAGGTATAGAGATAGTTATATATGAACCAAACTTAAATGAAGAATCTTTTTTTAACTCAAAAGTTATAAAAGATTTAAGTGAATTCAAAAAAATAAGTGATGTAATAGTTGCTAATAGATTATCAGAAGATATTTTGGATGTTCAGAATAAGGTTTATACTCGTGATATATTTAATTCGGATAGTTAGGAAAGGTTTCTAAATGAAAGGTATAATTTTAGCAGGGGGAAATGGAACAAGACTTTACCCTATTACTAAAGGTGTTTCAAAACAATTAATTCCTATTTATGATAAGCCAATGATTTATTATCCTTTATCTGTATTAATGTTAGCTGGAATAAGAGAAATATTAATTATATCAACACCAAGTGACTTACATAAATTTAAAGAATTATTAGGTGATGGCTCAGAGATTGGAATGAACTTTTCTTACAAAGTACAGCCCTCTCCTGATGGTTTGGCACAAGCTTTTACTTTAGGTGAAGATTTTATTGGAGATGATGATGTTTGCTTGATTTTAGGTGACAATATATTCTTTGGTAGTGGCCTACATACTCTTTTAGCAAAATGTGTAAGAGTAGCACATGAAAAAAAAGAAGCCTCTGTATTTGGATATTATGTAAAAGATCCAGAAAGATACGGTGTTGTTGAGTTTGATGAAGAAAATGGTGATGTTATATCTATAGAAGAGAAACCAGAAAAACCAAAAAGTAATTATGCTGTTGTTGGATTATATTTTTATCCAAATGATGTTATAAAAAAATCAAAGAATGTTGAACTAAGCACTAGAAATGAATATGAAATAACTTCAATAAATCAAATGTATTTAAAAGAGAATAGACTAAAAGTTGAGTTAATGAATAGAGGTTATGCATGGCTTGATACAGGGACTCACCAAAGTTTATTAGATGCTTCTACATTTATACATACAATTTCTGAAAGACAAGGTTTAAAAGTTGCTTGTATAGAAGAGATTGCTTATAAACTAAAATATATTACTAGTAAACAACTTTTACATCTTGCAGAAGAACTCAAAAAAAATGAATATGGACAATATTTAATTAGAATTGCAAATGAGAGTAAAGGGGAAATGGAATGGAAAGGGATTCACGATAGAAGAAGAGAAGTTTAAAAAGCTTAAATAAAAAGGAAATTTTCATGAGTAAAATAAGCGTAATAGGTACAGGGTTTATTGCTAAAGGATTTATTGATCTTCTAATAGACCATCCTACACATACTTTAGGAAAAATTTTAACAAGAACAAATATTGATGCTAGAAGTGATTTAACTAAGTATTCAAAATACATTACAAATGATATTAATGAACTAATTGAAAACTCTGAAATAATAGTAGAGTCAAGTGGAGATGCAATATATGCTTGTGATTCAATTGATAAAATCGTTAACTCATCATCAATTCCCATTATAACTATGAATTCAGAATTTCATATTACTGTTGGCTCATATTTTATAGATAAAGGTCTTATAACAGAAGCAGAAGGTGATCAGCCAGGTTGTTTAGCACAACTTCATGAAGAAGCTGTAACTATGGGCTTTAAACCTATTGTATATGGAAATATCAAAGGTTTTTTAAATGAAAATCCAAGTGAAGAAGACATGAAATATTGGGGTGCAAAAGCTGGAATCAGTCTTGATATGGTAACTTCATTTACTGATGGAACAAAAGTACAAATTGAGCAAACTTTTATTGCTAATAAATTTAATGCAACAATTGTAAAAGATGGACTATTAGGTTTATCAATTGATGATTTAAATGAAGGTGGGAATAAATTAGGAGAAGAATCAACAAAATTAACTCAGCCAATTAGTGATTATCTATTATCTCCTAAATTAAATCCTGGGGTATTTATTGTTGCAAAACATAGTGAAAATCAAATAAATCATTTAAGATACTATAAATTTGGTGATGGACCTTATTATATTCTTGAAAGACCTTATCATTTATGTCATATGGAGATATTCAAAACTATTAATAGAATAATAAAAGGTGGAGGTGTTTTACTTGATAATGGTTATAAACCTACACTTAGCACTTGTACTATTGCAAAAAAAGATTTAAATCCAGGTGATTACATCAAAAAAGGTATTGGAAGTTTTGATGTTAGAGGAATTGCAGTCAAAATAAAAGAGAATAAAAATCATATTCCAATAGGTCTTATGGCTAATGCTACAATAAAAAGAGCAGTAAAAGCTGGAGAGATATTAAGTTTTGATGATGTAGAAATTCCTGAAAGTCTAGCTGTTAAAGCTTGGAAAGAGATAGAAAAGAAGGTTCTTGAAAAATGAAATTTACTAGAACAAAAATAAGAGATATTATTTTATGTGAGCCAGATGTTTTTGGAGATGATAGAGGTTATTTTGTAGAAACATTTAGAAAAGATAAATTAGAAGAGTTCTTAGGATACAAAATAGATTTTTGTCAAGATAATGAATCAAAATCTACAAAAGGAGTTTTAAGAGGTCTTCACTATCAATTAGCTCCTTATGTCCAAACAAAACTTGTAAGAGTAATAAAAGGTAGAGTTTTAGATGTAGCTGTTGATATAAGAGAGGGTTCAAAAACTTTTGGTCAACATATTGCAGTGGAACTTACAGAAGAGAATAAAAAGCAGCTTTTTATTCCTAGAGGTTTTGCACATGGATTTCTTGTATTATCAGATGAAGCAATTTTTACTTATAAAGTAGATAACTACTATAGTCCTGAATGTGATAGAGGTATTGCATATAATGATAATGACCTAAATATTGATTGGGGAATGCATGATAAACTTTTACAACTCTCAGATAAAGATTTAAAACAAGTAAAATTTAAAGATGCTAAAGAATTATTTGATTATAAAATCAATTATTATACTTAGATATTCAATTACTATCTAAAATAAGGAAAAATATAAATGCAAAATAATAAAAGTATTTTAGTAACAGGTTGTGCAGGATTTATTGGTTCTAATTTTGTGCCATATTTTCTAAACAAATATGAAAACTATAATATTATTAATTTAGACCTTCTTACTTATGCTGGAGATTTAGAAAATCTAAGTGATATAAAAACAGATCATCCACGATATAAATTTATAAAAGGAAATATCTGCAATAGAGAGCTTGTTGAATTTATTTTTAATGAATATGATATAAAAGGAGTTATTCATTTTGCAGCAGAGTCTCATGTTGATAATTCAATTAAAAATCCTGGTGTATTTGTTGAAACAAATGTTACAGGAACTTATATATTAGTTGATGTTGCACAAAAATATTGGATGGAAAGTCCTTTTGTTTATAAAAAAGAATATCAAAATTGTAGGTTTCATCATATTTCTACAGATGAAGTATATGGCACATTAGGTGAAGTTGGTTTATTTACTGAAACTACTGCTTATGCTCCAAATTCACCCTATTCTGCTTCCAAAGCATCTTCTGACATGATTGTACGAGCTTATAATGAAACATTTGGATTAAATACTATTATTACAAATTGTTCAAATAATTATGGACCTAAACAGCATGATGAGAAATTAATACCTACAATTATTAGAAAAGCATTATTAGGGGAATCAATTCCTATCTATGGAGATGGAAAAAACATTAGAGATTGGTTGTATGTATTAGATCACTGTAAAGGCATTGATTTGGCATACCATAATGGAAAAACTGGACAAACATATAATATTGGAGGGAAAAATGAAAGAACTAATTTACAAATAGTTAATAAAATCTGTACTATTTTAGATGAAAAGATTCCAAAAGACAAAAGCTACAAAGAGCTTATCACTTTTGTTGAAGACAGAGCGGGACATGATAGAAGATATGCTATTGATGCAAGTAAATTTGAAATAGAGCTGGGATGGGAAGCAAATGAAAATTTTGACAGTGGAATTATTTTAACAATTAATTGGTATTTGAAAAAGTATAATTTTATGTAAAATTAAATTATTTTAATTAGAGATAATGGTGCATGTTAAATGTAAATAAAATAAACAGAATAGAATAAAAATTAATATTATTTTTGCTATAATATAATAAATTATTTAAAGGAAAAACAGAATGGCAGAAGAAAATAAAGAACAAAAAGTCGCATTAATAACAGGAATCACAGGACAAGATGGATCATATCTTGCAGAATTCTTACTTAAAAAAGGTTATATAGTACATGGAGTAAAAAGAAGATCATCTTTATTTAATACAGATAGAATAGATCACCTTTACCAAGATCCTCATGTAGAAAATAGAAACCTTATTTTACACTTTGGTGATATGACTGATTCTATGAACTTAACTAGAATTATTCAAGAAACACAACCTGATGAAATCTATAACTTAGCTGCCATGAGTCATGTTGCTGTATCTTTTGAAACTCCTGAATATGTTGCTAATGCAGATGGTACTGGTACTTTAAGAATCTTAGAAGCTGTTAAATTATTAGGTTTAACAAATAAAACTAGAATCTACCAAGCATCTACTTCTGAACTTTATGGAAAAGTACAAGAAACTCCACAAAGTGAAACAACTCCTTTTTATCCTAGATCTCCTTATGCAGTAGCTAAAATGTATGCTTACTGGATTACTGTAAATTATAGAGAAGCATATGGTATGTTTGCTTGTAATGGTATTTTATTTAATCATGAATCTCCAGTTCGTGGTGAAACTTTTGTAACTAGAAAAATAACACGTGCTGCTTCTAAAATAGCCTTAGGTTTACAAGATAGATTATACCTTGGAAATTTAGATGCAAAAAGAGATTGGGGTCATGCAAAAGATTATGTACGAATGATGTGGATGATCTTACAAGCTGAGAAGGCAGAAGATTGGGTTATTGCAACTGGACAAACTACAACTGTAAGAGACTTCGTAACTATGGCATTTAAATACGCAGGTATTGAATTAGAATTTAAAGGAACTGGTGTTGATGAAAAAGGATATGTAGTATCTTGCTCAAACCCTGAATACCAAATAGAAATAGGAACAAATGTAGTTGCAGTTGATCCTAGATACTTTAGACCAACAGAAGTTGATCTTCTTTTAGGTGATCCTACAAAAGCAGAAACAAAACTTGGATGGAATAGAGAATATGCTCTAGAAGAGTTAGTAAATGATATGATGGAATCAGATCTAAAACTAATGACAAAAGATCAATATCTAAAAGATGGTGGTTATAAAATAATGAATTATTTTGAGTAAGAAGTTTTAGATGAATAAAAATTCTAAAATATATATTGCAGGACATAGAGGATTAGTAGGTTCTGCAATTGTAAAAAATCTTGAATCAAAAGGTTATACAAATCTAGTATATAAAACACATAAAGAATTAGATTTACTAAACCAAAATGATGTTGAGAAATTCTTTGAAACTGAAAAACCAGAATATGTAATCTTGGCTGCTGCAAAAGTAGGTGGTATTGTTGCTAATAATACTTATAGAGCTGATTTTATATATGAAAACCTTCAAATTCAAAATAATGTAATTCATAATGCATATAAATATAAAGTTAAAAAACTTCTGTTCTTAGGTTCTACTTGTATCTATCCAAAACAAGCTCCTCAACCTATGAGCGAAGATTGTCTACTTACTTCTCCATTAGAATATACAAATGAACCATATGCTATTTCAAAAATAGCTGGTATAAAAATGTGTGAATCATATAATCTTCAATATGGTACAAACTTTATATCTGTAATGCCTACAAATTTATATGGACCAAATGATAACTTTGATTTAGAAAAGTCTCATGTACTTCCTGCCCTTATTAGAAAGATACATTGTGCAAAACTTCTAAATGAAAAGAAATATGATGAAGTAGTAAAAGATTTAAACCTATCTTCAATTGAAGAAGCAAAAACATATCTTGAAAGCTTTGGAGTTGATGAAACAAAAGTTGAGATATGGGGAACAGGAAAACCAAGACGAGAATTCCTTTACTCAGAAGATATGGCAGATGCTTGTGTGTTTTTACTTGAAAATAGAGATTTTAAAGACACATATAAACCTGATCAAAAAGAGATTATAAATACTCATATCAATATAGGTACTGGAGTTGATATTTCTATTGGAGAATTAGCAGAACTTATTAAAAATGTAATCGGATATGAAGGTGAGTTTACATTTAATATAGATAAACCTGATGGAACAATGGTAAAACTAACTGATCCTTCTAAACTTCATGGTTTAGGTTGGAAGCATAAGGTTGAGCTTGAAGATGGTATTCGTACTATGTTTGAGTGGTATTTGAGTAGTAAATAGCATGTTTTTAGATAAAGATACTTTTTCAACAGTTATTAAAAATACACCTTTAATATCAATTGACTTGATAGTAAAAAATGGTGAAGATAAAATATTACTAGGGAAAAGATTAAATAAACCAGCTAAAAATAGCTGGTTTGTTCCTGGGGGAAGAGTATTTAAAGATGAAACTATAGAAGATGCTTTTAAAAGAACTTGTAAAGATGAGCTTGGGAAAACTTATGAAATCAATAGTGCTACTTTTAAAGGGATTTATCAACACTTTTATGATGATAATGTATTTAATGATAAGTTCTCAACACACTATATTGTAATGGCATTTGAACTTGCAATCAATGAGAATCTGTCATTGGATACAATCCAACATGAAAAATACAAATGGATTAAAGAAGATGAACTTCTAAACTCAAAAGAAGTTTATTCTTATGTAAAAGACTATTTTAAAAAAGAAAAGGGAATAAAATGACAAATATAATCCTATGCGGAGGCTCAGGAACAAGATTATGGCCAATAAGTAGAACTCTAATGCCAAAACAATTCGTAAAACTATTTGATGATAAATCTTTATTCCAATTAACAGTTGAAAGAAACTCTAAAAATTGTTCTTCTCAATTTATTGTTTCAAATGCAGAACAATATTTTTTAGCTCTTGACCAACTTGAAGAACTTAATAAAACTAATAATAAATATTTGCTAGAACCTGTTGGAAGAAATACAGCTCCTGCTATTGCCTTAGCTTGTTTAGAACTAGAATATGATGAAATAGTATTAGTAACTCCAAGTGATCATCTAATTAAAGATGAAAAAGAGTATGCAAAAGTATTAGAAAAAGCAAAAGAACAAGCTCTTGAAAATAATCTTGTGACATTTGGTATTACTCCAACATTTGCTGAAACTGGATTTGGATATATTGAAACAGAAAATAAGAATAATAACCCCACTGATGCTTTAGCATCGGGAATATCGGCATTTAGTGCCAAAGCTTTCCATGAAAAACCAGATTTAAAAACAGCAGAAAAATATCTTGAAGCTGGAAACTATTATTGGAACTCAGGTATGTTTTGTTTTAAAGCTGGAGTTTTTTTAGATGAATTAAAAAAACACTCTTTAGAAGTTTATGAATCTTCTGTAAAAGCTTTTGAAAATGCTTCAAAAGATGGAATGATTAGAATCAAACATGAAGATATGCAAGCTATTCCTGAAGATAGTATTGATTATGCTGTAATGGAAAAATCAACTATAGTAAAAGTTGTTCCTTCAAATATAAATTGGAGCGATGTTGGAAGCTTTGATTCTTTATATGAAGAACTTCCAAAAGATGAATATGGTAATACTAAAAATCCTAATCATATTTCAATTGATTCTAAAAATAACCTAATCTATGGAAAACAAAGAAAAATAGCTACTGTTGATATTGAAGATACTATTGTTGTAGATACAGGAGATGCACTTTTAATTTCTAAAAAAGGAAGCTCTCAAAAAGTAAAACAAGTAGTAGCAGAAGTTAGAAAAACTACAGAACTTCATAATATACACTTAACAGGATATAGACCTTGGGGAACATATACAGTTTTAGAAGAAGCTGAAGGTTATAAAATAAAAAGAATAGAAGTAAAACCAGGTAAAAGATTATCTTTGCAAAAACATTACCATAGAAATGAACACTGGATAGTAGTATCAGGAACAGCAACGGTAACAGTTGGAGAAAGTAAAAAATATGTAAGACCAAATGAATCAACATATATAAAAATGGGAGAACTTCATAGATTAGAGAATGAAGGGAAAATTCCAGTTGTACTGATTGAAGCACAAGTTGGTGAATATACTGGTGAAGACGACATCGTTCGTATTAGCGATGATTTTAAGAGAAGTTAAAAGAAAAAACATATGAAAACAATTTTCTTTATTTTATTAATAAGTATAATTTCTTTGGCTTTATACCCTAAAGACTTTATAACACTTTCACAAGGGATTCATTATGAAGACAAGATAAAACATATAATGGCTTTTTTTACTCTTAGCTATTTCTTTTACAGTGGTTTTAAAGACTTTGAAAATAATTTCAAGTTTTTCACACTAGTAGTAATTGCATTAGTTATAGAAGTTCTTCAAGGATATGTGGGGAGAGAACCTAGTGTTGTAGATTTTATTGCTAGTATTGTTGGTATATTAACTTATTTACTAATAAAAAAAGTAATTTTAGAAAATAAAAAAATAGCATAAGTGGCTTCATAACTTATTATGTTATAATTATTTCAATTAATTAAAGAGGGGATTTAAATGAAAAAAATAATTTTTATGAGTATTGCATTTGCCTTACTATTTAGTGGTTGTAGTATGAAAGAGTATAAACTTTTTCAAGAAAAAGACAAAGAAAAGAAAGATGAATTAACAATTATATCAAACGAAAAATACCAGGAAGAGATGATATTTGAAAATATTATTGCTCCAAATGATAGAGTTGATATTACTGTATATATTCAAGCAGGACAAGGAAGCCAGCAAATGACTTCTATGCTTACTAGTAGAGAAACAAATACAAGTAATGATATTCAAGAAAATATAGGTTTACTTGTTACTCAAAAAGGAACAGTAAGACTACCTCTTATTGGAAGTATTTATATAGCTGGATATACACAAGATAAGGCTTCTGAAATGCTTATAAAAGAGTATAAAAAATATATTAGAAATCCTTATGTATTAGTTGAAATAAAAAATCAAAGAGTTATTGTTATGGGTGAAGTTAACTCTCCAGGAATAGTTTCTGTGACAAATGGTACTATGAATGTAATTGAAGCAATAGCTAGATCGGGCGATCTTACAGATTTTGCTTCAAGATCAAATATCAAAGTAGTAAGAGGGAATCTTAGAAATCCAGAGATTAGAAATATTGACTTAACAAATATGACTGCCTTGTCATTGTCAAGTTTATATCTAAAGCCAAATGATATTCTTTATGTACAACCTAGAGATCTTAAAGGTTATAACAAAGCCTTTGATGAGATTAATCCATTTTTCAATATGTTATCTAGCATCTTAGATCCATTTACACAAAGAAAAACACTTATAGAATAGAAGGGAAGAAATGCAAGAAGGAAATTATATTCAAAATAATCGTGTGAATGATGAGATAGATTTAAAGCAAATCTTAAATACCATTTTAAGATATAAATATTCTATTATATTCATTACACTTTTATTTATGATTGGAAGTAGTATAATAGCTTATACAAAGCCAAGTATTTATTCGTCAAGTGCCACAATTGAACTTATGGAAGACAGTAAACAAACAACAAGTGCAACTGATTTTATGATGCAAGCTTTTGATGGTGGGGGATCGAATGTTGATAATCAAATCGAAGTAATTCAGTCAAGATACTTGGCTGAAAAAGCATTTTCTTACTTAAATTTAAACACTATTTACACTACAAAAAGGAACTTTAGAAAAATAGAGTTATACAAAGATTCACCTTTTGTAGTAAATAGTCACTATTTGGATGATTTAATTTATGGTAAAACATTTATTTTAAAACCTAGTGGCAAAGATAGCTTTAATCTTCAGATTAAAGCGCCATCTATTTATTCAGTAAAAGGATTATTAAAAAAATATGGCGTAATTCCATATTCCTCTTCTGATAAAGTAATATATAATAAAACACATAAATTTGGTGAAAAAATTGAGAACCAATGGTTTAATATAACTATAAATAAAATACACTCATTTACAGATGCAGAATATGAATTTAGAATGATAAATAACCTTAGTTTATATTCTCATTTTAGAAGTAATATTTCAGTATCACAAATATCAAAAAATGCAACTATCTTAAGGCTAACTTTTGAGGATATGTCTCCTACAAAAGCAAAAGATATTTTAAATGCAATTTATAAAGCATATATGGACCAAGAAGTTAGTCAAAAGACTGAAGAAGCGGATTTAACTTTAGGATTTATTGATAGACAACTTGAATCAATAAGTAAAAGACTTAATAAATCAGCTACAAAACTTGAAGAGTATAAAGAAGAAAACAAAGTTGTAGGGATGGGAGAACAAGCGCTTCAAACGACAACACAACTAAGTGAATATGAAGCTAAACTTGAAGAAGTTCAAACTGAATTAAATATTTTATCAAACTTAAATCAGTTTATAAAAACTAATCAAGATTTAACAGGTCTAACAGTAGGTTCTGTTAATTTTGCAGATCCAGCTTTAGGTTCTTTAGTTACAAGATTGCAAGAAGAAGCTTCTAATAAAGCAACATTATTAGTTGACTTTACTGAACTTCATCCTGACGTTGAAAAAGCTAGCCAAAATATTTCAAGTCTAAAAAGATCTATTAAAGCTACACTTTCAAATAACTTAAGACAACTTAGTCAAAGAAAAGCTTCTTTAGTAAGTGTAATTGCAAAGTTTAATAAGTCTATTGCTACACTTCCAAAACAAGAGAGAGAACTATCTAAGTTAACTAGATATTATAATATTGATGAAAAAATTTATTCATTTTTATTAGAGAAAAAAGCAGAAACTGCGATATTAAAATCATCTACAATTTCACACTCAAGACTTCTTGATGGTGCAATTGAAAACTTTATTCCTATCAAACCAAAACGAACTTTAATAGTTTTAGTTGGTATTATTTTAGGACTTATTTTAGGACTTGCATATGCATTCTTAAGAGAGTTTATGAATAATACAGTTAAAAACTCAGATGAAATAGAAAGACTTACTTCTATGCCTTTATATGGAGTAGTACCATATAATAAAGGTAAAAAAACTAAAAATATTTTTCTTGAAGCATTTAGATCTATTCGTACAAATTTACAGTTTCTTCCTCAAACACAAAGTTCAAGAGTAATCGCTATTACCTCATCAGTTTCAGGAGAAGGAAAAACAACAATAGCAGCAAAAATAGCTGATGTTATTTCTCAAACAGGGAAAAAAGTAATTGTAGTTGATATTGATATGAGAAAAGCTAGTGTTCATAAAGAATTTAAAGTTGATAATGTTTTTGGACTTAGTAATTATCTTATAGGACAAAAAAGCTTAAATGAAATAATTATTAATACTGAAACAGAGAATGTAGATTTAATTACAACCGGAGCATTACCTCCTAATCCTTCTGAACTTATTATGTCAGATGAAATGAAAAAACTAATTGATAAATTAAAAGACAAATATGATTATGTAATAATGGATACTCCACCTGTAGGTCTTGTAACTGATGCACTTATATTAATGAACTATGCAGATATGACTTTTGTAATAGTGCGTGCTAAATATACAAGAAAAGAGTTTATCAAAAACCTTGATAGACTTGCAAAAGAACACAAACATAATCATATTGGAATGATTATAAATGCTGTTGAAATTGGTGAAAAATATGGTTATGGATATGGTGTAAGTTACGGTTACGGCTATGGAAATGACAAATATTATAAAAATAGATAAGTAAGAGGAAATAAATAAAAATGGCAAAAAGTATATTTAGAGAGTATGATATTAGAGGAATTTTTGAAAAAGAGTTAAGTGAAGTAAATGTAAAAAAAATAGGATATTTCTTTGCAAAAGAAGTAAAAGAAAAATTCCCTGATGCAAAATATATTTCTGTTGGTTATGATGCTAGGACACATTCACCTATTTTAAAAGAGTGGCTAAGTTCTGGTATAAATAAAGCTGGAATTGAAGTTCTAGATATGGGACTTGTTGCTACTCCTGTAAATTATTTCTCGAACTATATTTCAAATGATGGTAAATATACTTCTGCCTCTGTAATGATTACAGGATCTCATAATCCACCTGAATATAATGGTTTTAAAATTACTATGGATAAATCTCCATACTTTGCTGATGATATATATTCTTTAGGTGAAAGAGTTATGCAAAGTGATTTAGAGATTGAAGATAATGCAAAAACTATAAAAATAGATACAAAAAAAGAGTATGTAGATTATATGATAAAAGAGTTTTCAAATCTTAACTTAAAAGATAAGTCTTTTGTATTTGATTGTGGAAATGGAGCAGCGGGAAGTGTTTTAAGAGATATTTTAGAAGGCTTAAATATTAACTCTCATATTATGTATGAAACTCCAAACGGAACATTCCCTAATCATCATCCAGATCCAAGTGAAGCTGAAAATTTAAAAGATATTAAAGAAGAACTTTCAACAGGAATCTATGATTTAGGTTTTGCTTATGATGGAGATGCTGATAGAATCGCAGTTTTATCTAAAAAGTATAACTTTAAAGGTGATGTTTTAGCCCTATTCTTCTCACAATTTATTGAAAATCCTATTGTAATTGGTGAAGTAAAATGCTCACAAATCATGTATGATACTATTAATACATATGGAAAAGCTATTATGTATAAAACAGGACATAGTAATTTAAAAGTAAAAATCAAAGAGACAAATGCTTCTTTTGCGGCTGAAGTATCAGGACATATTTTCTTTAATGACAGATATTTTGGATATGACGATGCTATTTACTCTACTTTAAGAGCTTTAGAATTAGTTTCAAATAAATTTAATTATGATGAAGAGTTTGAAAAATTACCAAAATTGTTCTCTACAGATGAAATAAATATAAATACTACAGAAGAAAAGAAATTTAAGATTATAGATGATTTAAAAGAAAAACTTGCAAATCCACCTGCAGGTTTTCCAATTATAAAAGATATTATAACTGTTGATGGTGTTAGAGTGGTATTTGACAAAGGTTGGGGATTGATTAGAGCTTCAAATACAACTCCAAAACTAGTAACAAGATTTGAAGCTATTGATGAAAAAACTGCTTTGTTTTATCAAGATAAATTATTAGAACTATTAGAATAATAACTAAGAGTCTATTAGGAATATAGTTCTTTAGAAAATTATTAAAGGAGGAAAGAATAGATGAAAATATCATTAATAATTCATACATGGGATCCATATTCCGATGCATGGGATCCATTTTTTATTCTTCTAAAAAATTACTGGCCAAATTTTGAGGGTTCAATCTATTTAAATACTGAAAATAAAGATTATTCTTTTGATGGCCTAAAAGTAATTCCTTTAAAGGTTGGAGGAGATAAAAATCCTAATACGATTCCTTTAGAATGGAGTGAACGTTTAGAAAAAGGCTTAGAAAGAATCGATGATGAAATAATTCTTTATATGCAAGAAGACTATTTTCTAAAAGATTTTGTAAATGATGAGTTACTAGAAAAATATTATAATTTAATAAAAAATAATCTAGAAATAGATTGTATTCAATTAACTGATCAAGGTACACCCCCTCTACTTACGTCGAAAAAAAGAGAAAATCTATATTTAGCAGATCCTTCAAATAGATATTATATGAGTGGACAAACAGCTTTTTGGAGAAAATCAACTTTATTAAAATGTTTAAGAAGTTCTGAATCAGGATGGGAGTTCGAAGAATTTGGAAGTAAGCGTGCTAAATATTTAAATTTAAATATCTATACACCTGATAGAAATTTTGTAAAAAAAGATAAAAATGAAATAATTCCTTATATATACACAGGGATTATTCGTGGTCAATGGCATAAGGATGTACCAGAATTATTCAAAAAGAATAATATCAAAATGGATTTTTCAAAAAGAGGATTTGATACTGGTAAAATGAAAACAAGTTTATTATTTAAGATAAATCATAGAATTAGACACTTAATATTATTAATTACTTGTTTAAAAGATATTTTTCTTATTAAATATTTAAAAAAATAAAGAGAACTACATGTTAATAATAAAAATATCTGATGGACTTGGCAATCAATTTTTTCAATATGCTTTAGCAAGAAGCTTGTCAATAAAAAACAATACTGTTGTAAATTTAGATAAAACATATATAAAAAACAATACTTTAAGGGACTATAAATTAGACCAATTTAATATTGTTGATAATAAACTTACTTTATTAGAAGAAATCTTTTTTATTCATTTTTATAGAATTATTCGTTTAATAATAATTAAATTAAATAAAAAAAATAAAATCTTTAAAAATATAAATTGGGAAAT
>JBFHGG010000067.1:0-14808 GCA_041583235.1 Halarcobacter sp. | reverse complement strand
GCACGTGGATTAATCGGTATTAGAACTGAGTTCTTAACTGAAACAAAAGGTGAGGGTGTTATGAACCACTCATTCTTAGAGTTTAGACCACATTCAGGTATTGTTGAATCAAGAAAATATGGTGCTTTAGTTTCTATGGAAGGTGGAGAAGCTGTTGGTTATTCAATCTTTAACTTACAAGATAGAGGAATAATGTATATTAAACCTCAAGATAAAGTTTATAATGGAATGGTAATTGGGCAACATGCTAAATCAAATGATTTAGATGTAAATCCTATTAAAGCTAAGCAGCAATCAAATGTTAGATCTTCTGGTGCTGATGAAGCTATTAAATTAGTTCCACCAAGAGTGATGTCTTTAGAAAATGCTTTAGAGTGGATTGAAGAAGATGAATTAGTTGAAGTTACTCCAGTTTCCGTTAGAGTTAGGAAAAGAGAACTAGATCCAACTGCTAGAAAAAGAACAGCTAAAAAGGCTAAATTCGCTTAATAAAATTTAAATTTTAAATTTTATCTAAGGGGAAGAGCTTTTAGCTCTTCCCCTTTTTTTATGCTTTAAAATCTGTAATCTTAATAAAAAGGAAAATATTGATGTCCGATGATATGTCAAAGAGGATAAACAAAATAAATAAAAAAATAAAATAGGAGAATTTTTTCTCCTATAAAAAGGAGAAAAAATGCATGATACTAACACAAATAAAACTGACTATTTAATAGTTTTAGGAATATATTTTATAACAATAACAGCAACTTTTTTTGTTTTAATAAATAATTAAATCTAGATCCCTTATTATAAGGGGTCTAGATAATTTAATTCTTATGAAAATAATTTTTTAACTTTTTTATTAATAGTTCTAAGGCCTAATTTAAAACCACTGTATCTCATCACTTGTGCTGTTTCTTTCCAGTTCTTTTTTTCATAACAAGGATTTGGACATGCTCTGCATCTGGGCTTTATTTCATGGGGGCAAGCTAATAATCTATCAAAAGAGTATTCGATTTTTCTTAGACATTCATCACATAAATTTAAATTAATATCTATCTCTTCATCTTTATATTTTAAAGTTTTTATTATACTTTTTTGTTCTATATGTTTTTCACTACAATATACTTCAAAAAACTTTTTTAATGTTTCTACTTCTTGTTTAAACTTTATTATTTCCATAATTAAAATGTTACTCTTTATCTTTAAATTTTATTTTAATATTTTTATATAAAATTTTTAAAATTACATTGATATTTATCAAGAAAAGAGTTTAATATGGATTTAAGAGATTTCTATTTTTTCAGCTCATTAAATGAGCAAGAAATTAGAGAATTAGAAGAAATATCAATTGTAAAAAAGTATTCAAAGAATCAAATACTTTTTTTTGAAGGTGATGAATCAAAATATTTACACCTTATTACAAAAGGTGTTGTAAAACTTTATAAACATGATTTTAGAGATAATGAAATAATTCTTCACACAATTAATGCACCATCATTTATTGCAGAAATTGTTAATTATGAAGAAAATCCTTTTCCTGCAAATTGTATTTTTGAAATTGATTCAGAGGTACTTTTAATTGATTATGAAAAATTTAAAGAGAAATTTCTACATAAAAGAGATATCTCTATGCTTTTTATTAAATCACTTAGTAAAAAAATAAAATATTTAGAAGATTTTATTTATACAAATATGACTATTGATATAAATGCGAAGGTAGCTAAATTTATTTATGATAATGAGAAAAATTTAGATTCTATAAAACAAATTAAAATGGCAGAAATTTTAAATATTAGGGAAGAAACGCTTTCAAGAAAAATTGCTAAATTAATTAAAAATGAAATTATAAGAAAAGAAAAAAGAGTTATAAAAATATTAAATCATCAAAAACTTTTAGATTTATTTGTTTAAACTAATTTTATATATGTAATTTCAGAACTAGCACCTAGTCTCATTGGTGGTCCCCAAAATCCTGTGCCTTTATTGACATAAACTTGAGTTCTTTCATTATGTTGGTTTAATCCTTTTATATAAGGTTGTTGAAGTTTAACTAAAAAATTAAAAGGAGCTATTTGCCCTCCGTGTGTATGTCCACTTAACATTAAATCTATATTTTTAACTTCTTCAATAAACTTTGGTTGATGTGCTAGTAATACTGTAGGTTGGTTATTTATTCCAAGTAAAGCTTTTTTCAAATCTGGTTTATAAGAATTGATTCTATATCCCATAAGATCATAAACACCTGCTAAAAAGAAACCCTTATCTTTTTCTCCAATATAAACATTTTGATTCTCTAATGTTTTAAATCCTAGAGTATTTATATAAGAAATTATTGATGCCACTCCATGAAAATATTCATGGTTACCAACTATGAAGTAGTTACCATATTTGGACTTTAAATTTTTTAATTCATTTAAGGCATCTTTTGCATATATTAAATTTGTATCAACTAAATCACCAGTTATAACAATAATATCAGCTTCTAATTTATTCACACGCTCTACTAGTTTTTTTATAAAAGTTTTATCTATTAATCCTCCAATATGAATATCACTTAATTGTACTATTGTATAAGATTGTTTTAGATTTTTTATTTTAATCTCTACTTCTTCAAGTTCTATTTGTTTTGCATTGTACATTGCTTTTGCATTTATAGAGCCTGCAATTGCTATAGAAGTAATATCAAGACTTTTTTTGAAAAACTCTCTTCTATTGTTACTCATGGGGATTTTATTTAAAATTCTTGATGATATTTCATAAAAAATTGTTGCAATAAAAAGTAGAAAAATTATGCCAATAGGAATTGAAAGTAAAAAATATGACCAGTTTGGGATGTTTGGATTATATCTTGCAAGCATATATCCAGCAACTCCTAATAAGTTTATAGATAAAAATAAATTTATAAAGAGTTTACTCTTTTTTGAAAAATGTAGTTTTCTTACGAATCTTCTTGATATAAGAAGAGTAAGGATTGTCATAACAGTAAAAAAAATTGTTGCAAAAGTTAAAAATTTCATAAAGAATTATATCTGTAGATTATTAACGAAAGTTAAAGAATCAAAAAAATCTACTTTTATTTATTTTATCTAGATTAAAATGATTCATTTATAGCTTTTAAAAGATTATCTATATCTTCAATAGTTTGAGAATAGTGAATAGAAATTCTAAGCCAACCTGGCTTCTCTTGCATTATTTCTTTGCTAGTTATGCCTAATAAATCATGACCATAAGGACCAGCACAAGAACATCCTGCACGTGTTTGAATACCAGCATTTTTTGATAGTGCTTCACAAATATCATAAGGATTTAAACTTCCAATATTAAAAGAGATGATTCCTATATTTTTTGATTCTTTATTTCCGTAGATAGTGATATTAGGTATTTTTTCAAGTTCACAGATAAAGTGATTTAATAACTGTTCTTTCTGATTTAAAATAAACTCAAAACCAATTTCATTTCTAAGTTGATATGCTAAAGCTGCACGAATAAGTTGCAATATTCCAGGAGTTCCTGCTGTTTCTCTTGCAGTAATTTCTTTTTCATACTCTTGTATTTTTGAGTTAACATATTGTACTGTTCCTCCACCTGCAAAAGTAGGAGCAATATCCTCGTCAATTAAATCTTTTCTAATTGCAAGTATTCCACAAGACCCAGGACCTCCTAACAGCTTGTGAGGAGATATTACAAGTGCATCATATAATTCACAAGGAATATTCATATAAGGAGAACTAGCAGCTGCATCAAAACATACTTTAGCTTTATAAAGCCGTAATAATCTTGATATCTCTTCATAAGGAGTTATAATTCCTGTAACATTTGAAGCAATACAGAAACATCCAATAATTTCTCTATGTTGATTTTCTTGAAGAGTCTCTTTTAATTGTTTTAAATCAATAAGTCCTTCTTCTGTAAGTCTTATACGTTTTACTTCACATAAGGCTTCTCTATAACTTACTTCATTGGAATGATGTTCATAAGGCCCTACAATTATTAAAGGTAGCTTTTTTTTAGCAACTGTGATATTAAATCGTTTTAATGTAGCAGGTGGAATATAAACTCCAAGAAGTTCTTGAAATTTTTTTATAGCAGCAGTTGCACCGCAACCACTTGGAATTATTGCAAAATTTTCATCTAGTCCTAAAGAGTTATGAATACTATTTATTGCTTCATTATAATATTGATTAGTAATATTTGCATTAGCTGATTCTTTAGAATGAGTATTTGCATAAGTTTCTAAGACATCTCTTATTCTTTGTTCTATTTGTCTAAAAGCAAGTCCTGAAGCTGTATAGTCAAAATACTCTTTTTTACTTTTTCCAATAGTGTTATATCTTATAAAATCTAAAGTTTTAGTATTGGTATCAAAAAACGGTCTGTATATATCTTTTTTCATCTAATAATTCTAGCTTATTTTAATTATATGTTTAATTAATAAAAAAGATAAACAAATGTTTTTTAACATATATTGAATATAAAGCCTCAGTTCTTTCTATTATATGTATTTTTTATAATACAGTTATATTTATTGCTCCTCTTCTATATAAATAAATTCTTTTTTCTGAGGAAGATTTCATCGCTTTTTTAAACTCTTCAATATTTGAAATTTCTTTGTTTTCAATTTGTACTATTATATCACCCTGTAAAATACCTGCATTTGAAGCTCTTGAATCTTTTTTTACATCTGCTACATAAACACCATTAATAATAGAAGAGATACCTAGTCTTTTTTTAAGTGTTTCATCTAAAGCTTCAATTTTCATTCCCTTGTAAGTCAATCCAAAACCACTATCATAATTAGATTCTTTACTACTTCCTAATTTTATTTGTTTTACAAACTCTTTTTTATTTCTTAAAAATTTAATAGTTACCTTAGATTTTGGATGATATGTACCAATTATATTTCTTAATTGATTTGCGGATTTAATTTTTTTATTATCTATTGAAACAATTAAGTCTCCTCTTTTTAATCCAACCTTTCTAGCAGCTGTTCCTTCTTGTACTTCTGTAACTAAAGCTCCATCTTTTGTACCATAAAAATTACTAAGATCTTCATTTATATCTGAAATTGAAACACCAAGATATGCTCGTGTATATTCACCATCATCTATAAGTGATTTAGCAATTCTTTCCACCATATTTGAAGGAATTGCAAATCCTATACCAACATTTCCTCCACTTTTACTTATAATTGCACTATTAATTCCAATTAAATTTCCTGCTGAATTAATTAAAGCTCCTCCTGAATTCCCAGGATTTATAGGTGCATCTGTTTGTATAAAATTTTCATATTCATTAATTCCTACTGATGACCTTCCTGTTGCAGAAATCATACCTTGTGTAATTGTTTGTCCAACGCCAAAAGGATTTCCTAATGCAAATACTATATCTCCCAATTTGGCTTCTTCTGAATCATAAAATGTTATTGCATTTAAATTTTTTGCATTAATTTTTATTACGGCTAAGTCTGTTTTTTCATCTGTTCCTATTATCTTTGCATCAAACTCTTTTTTCTTTCCTGGTATGGATACTTTTATTAAATCTGCTCCATCTATAACATGATTATTTGTAACAATATATCCATCTTGAGTGACTATTACTCCAGAACCTAATGATTGTTCAACTCTCTCTTTTGGAATGTTAAATCTTGGATTATTAAAATCTCTAAAAAATTGATTAAAAAAAGGATCATTGAAAAAGGGATTAGCATAACTTTTGTTTGTTTTTAGATTTTTTTTTGTAGATATATTTACAACTGAAGTTCTAACCTTTTCTAGAATATTATTATAAGAAATCAAATATTCATTATTTGCAGGTTGTTTTCTTTTTAAATCAGATTTATTATATTTAAATTGAACATCTTTATCAAAAAGTTCTGCATTTAGAAATGAAATAAATAAAATTGTAGTAAGAATAATAGTTTTCATTTAGTACTCCTATATAGAGGCTAGAAAACTTTTTCTAGCCTCCTGATATTTATTATTTTATTAACTTACTTTGATTTGTTTTACAGTATTACTATTTTCAAGCTTTGGAATTATTATTTCTAAAACTCCATCTATACTTTTTGCAGTAATATTTTCTTCATCAATATTTTCAGGTAAACTAAAAACTCTTTGGAATTTTCCAAATGAAGTTTCAACTTTATAATACTCTTCTTCTTTAACTTCTTCTTTTAAATTTCTTTCACCTGAGATAGTAATCTTTTTGTCATGTAAATCAATTTTTACATCTTCTTTTTTTATACCAGGTAAGTCTATTTCAATATGATAAGCATATTCACCTTCTCTTGTATTTACATTTGGAGTAAATGAACTAATAGATGTGTCATTACTAGCATTTGTTAGCGCATTTAAACTTTTTTGCATATTTGCAAATTCAAACATTGGGTCAAATCTTGTTAATAACATAGTAACTCCTTTTTTATTTTAATTTTACTTGGGAGTATTTCCTCAAGTTGTAATAAAATATTACCAAATTTTTTAGCACTTGTCAAGATAAAGTGCTAAAAATATTAGCAAATCATATCATTAAGTGCTATTTATAATAAATTTTTAAGTTTTTTACTTTTATAATTTCACTTACTTTAGTCAATTAAACTAAAGTGTAGTTTTTTAGAAGGAGGTGTATACTACTGAGGTCTTTTAAAAATTAAAATTTGTTAAAGAATTAATTATTAATGTATTAGCACACATTTTTGAGTAATATCTAATTTAAAAGGAGAGGGATTATTCCTCTCCTTTTATTAAGTTATATTTTTTGTCTATTTAACTTTAGTGAGTAAAAAAGAATTAAGATTTTGAAAATCTGAAGCTAAATATTCACTTATTAGGTTTTCAATATTTTCATTTACATCATCTGCAGGAAATTTTATTCCTGTTTTTTGAGTAAATTGTGATTTTGTACCTTCTAGGAATCCACCTACAAGAAGTTCATATCCAATTACAGTTTCACCTGCTTCATTTTTAACTTTTCCACCCATTAATCCTAAATCAACAATATGAGGATGGGCACAAGAATTAGGACATCCATTTACTGAGATAGATACTCTTTCTCCAAATTCAGGGAATTTATTTTCTAAATGAGCAACTAATCTTTTTGAAACACCTTTAGTCTCAGAAATTGCAAATTTACAAAAATCAAGTCCTGTACATGCTTGAACTCTTGCTTTGAAATTTGAAGGGAAAGCTGAAATTTCTACTTTTTCTAAATCCTCTGCAAAAGCTTTAGCCTTTGAACTTGGAGAATCTAAAATAATAATATTTTGAGTTACAGTTGTTTTTAAACTTGTTGCTCCATATTTTTCAAAAAGTTTAATTAGATTGTTTAATCCATCAGCTCCAATATGTCCAGAATTTAAAGCACAACCAATATAAGATTTACCTTTTTCTTTACTTTCATGAATACCAAAGTGCTCTCTATATCTAGAGTTTGTATATTCAATTTCATTTCTATCTTTTAGTTTAAAAGATATAGATGCTTGAAGTTCATCTATAAATTTTTCAATTCCCCAAAGATTTATTAAATGACCTAATCTTGCTTTATTTCTATTTTCTCTTATTCCATGTTCTTTATAAATTTTAGTAACAGCTTTTGATAAAGGTACTACTTGGGAAGGAGTTACAAATCCAATATGTGTTGCAATTCTTTTATTAGAAGCTAAACCGCCTCCAACACTCACTTCAAATTGAACTCTTCCATTTGAAGTTTTAACAGCATTAAAACTTAAATCTTGAATTTCATGGTGCATACAATGTTTAGAACATCCATTTACTCCAATCTTATATTTTCTTGGAAGATTTGAAAATAGTCTATTACCTTTATATTCTGCATTTAATTTAGCAACAATATCTCTTACATCAGCAATTTCTTCATGATCAATTCCATTAATAGGACAAGAAACGACATTTCTTGGAACATCTCCTGCTGCAAAAATTGATGATAAGTTAGCTGAATCTAGAAGTCTAAATACTTCAGGTAAATCAACAACTCTTATATAGTGAAATTGTATATCTTGCCTAGTTGTAAAATCAGCTGTACCTCTTGCATACTTTTCTGAAATTTCTGCAGCAACTTTTAATTGAGCAAGATTTAATTCTCCACCTTCAAGTTTTACTCTAAGCATAAAGTATAAAGTAGGGTCGTTTTCATCTTGAAGATTTCTATTTTGTGTATACATTCCATACCACTTAAATCTATCAATATCTTCAGGATGAACTTCTTCACCTGTTATTGCATAAGAATAGATGTCTTGAAGTACATCAAGACCATCTTTCTCTTTTTTTATACGCTCAACTCTTGCTGCTTTGCTCTCTTTTTTTACTTTTTTTTCGATAGCCATAATAATTATCCTAAAATATCTTTACAATTCCATTCAGGGAAATGTTTTCTAACATACGCATTAAGTTCAATCTCTGCTTGTGAATAAACTTTTTTCTCTTCTTCTAATCTTGCAAAACCATCAATGGAACTTACAATCATACCAGCACCAACAGTAGAGTTAGTATATTTATCAATTATAATAAAACTTCCTGTATATCTATTCTCATGATATGGGTCTACTGCTATTTCTCTGTCAAGTGAAACAGTAAGCTTTGCAATATCATTTAACTCTAATGCATCCGCATCAATTTCTTCAAATGTATTAATATTCTTTTTAAACTCTATAGAATTAAATGCTCCATTTAATACAGAAGTTGCTCTTTTAATCACATAATTTTGATTTAAAGCTAATGGTGTTTCATCCATCCATACTACCATTGCTGATAAATGATTTGATACTTTTGGAATATCACTTGATTTTACAATCATATCTCCCCTAGAAATATCAATCTCATCTTCAAGTGTAATAGTTGTAGCCATTGGAGCAAATGCTTTAGGAATTGTTTCTACAACTTCGTCTTTTCCTATTGGTCTTAAATCTTTAATATCATTTGATACTATTGATTTTACTTTTGATGTTTTACCTGAAGGTAATACCGTAATCTCATCACCAACTGATACAGACCCACTTGCAATAGTCCCTGAAAAACCTCTAAAGTTTAAATGAGGACGAACTACGTATTGAACAGGCAATCTAAAAGAGTTATTTTCTTTTTCATGTATTGAAATAGTATCAAGTAATTCCATTAAAGGTTTATCTTTATACCAAGGTGATTTATCTGAGTTAGTTAAGATATTATCTCCATCTAAAGCAGAAATAGGAATAAATTCAATATTTAAATCTTCATTATGTGGAAGGCTAGGAATAATCTTTTTATAATCACTTTTAATGCTTTCAAATGTTTCTTGTGAGAAATCAACTAAATCCATTTTATTAATTGCAACAATTAGGTTCTTAATACCTAATAAAGAAGCAATATAAGAGTGTCTTTTAGTTTGAGTTAAAATTCCCTGTCTGGCATCTATTAAGATAATTGCTACATCAGCAGTACTGGCTCCCGTTGCCATATTTCTTGTATATTGCTCGTGACCTGGAGTATCTGCAATAATAAACTTTCTTTTATCAGTTGAGAAGAATCTATAAGCAACATCAATAGTAATACCTTGTTCTCTCTCAGATGCCAATCCATCAACTAAAAGTGCTAAATCTATTTTATCACCTGTAGTACCACTTTTTTTAGAATCTTTTTCAATAGCTGCTAATTGATCTTCAAAAATCATTTTTGAATCATAAAGTAATCTACCTATTAAAGTTGATTTTCCATCATCTACACTACCACATGTAATAAATCTTAATATCTCTTTATTCTCATGCTCTTTTAAATACTGTTCTATATTTTCTGAAATTAAATCTGATTGATGTGCCATCTTAAAAATATCCTTCTTGTTTTTTCTTTTCCATTGATGCATCACCATCACTATCTATAAGTCTTCCTTGTCTTTCACTTGTTGTACAAACAAGCATCTCTTGAATAATCTCAGGTAATGTTGTAGCTTCTGATTCTACAGCACCTGTTAATGGATAACATCCAAGTGTTCTAAATCTTACTTTTTCTTTTTTAGCAGTTTTTCTTAACTCTTCAGGAACTCTATCATCATCTACCATGATTTTTGTGCCCATATACTCAACTACTTCTCTCTCTTTTGAGAAATATAAATCAGGAATAGGAATACCTTCAAGGTAAATATATTGCCAAATATCTAATTCTGTCCAGTTTGATAAAGGGAATACTCTAATTGATTCACCTTGAGTATGTCTTCCATTATAAATATTCCAAAGTTCTGGTCTTTGACTTTTAGGATCCCATCTATGATTTTTATCTCTAAAAGAGTAAATTCTCTCTTTTGCTCTTGATTTTTCTTCATCACGACGTGCCCCACCAAATACAGCATCAAACTTTTGGATATTTAAAGCATTTTTTAATCCTTCTGTTTTCATAACATCTGTATGAACTGAAGAACCATGCTCAAAAGGTGAAATATCCATCTCAATTCCTTTAGGATTTGAGTAAACAATTAATTCCATTCCTACTTCTTTTGCACGTCTATCTCTAAATTCAATCATTTCTTTGAATTTCCATTTTGTATCCACATGCATTAAAGGTAGCGGAGGGGGTGCTGGATAAAATGCTTTTTGTAAAATATGTAACATTACAGAAGAATCTTTTCCTACTGAATAAAGCATACCAGGGTTTTGAAACTCTGCTACTACTTCTTTCATTATATGCATTGATTCTGCTTCTAATTGTTTTAAATGTGTTAATCTATCTTGACTTATTTCCATTTTTATTCTTCTCCATTAATTTTTGAATCATTCAAATTAAAAGTTTGAATTCTTCTATCAATATTTATTTTACTTTTTATTTAGCGTGTAAACCACACTCTTTATGCTCAGGGTTTTCCCACCACCATCTTCCACTTCTAATATCTTCTCCAGCTTTTACTGGCCGTGTACAGGGTGCACATCCAATACTAGGATAGCCTTGGTCATGAAGTTTGTTATATGGAACATTATTAGACTTAATATAGTCCCAAACATCTTCTTCACTCCAATTAATCAAAGGATTAATTTTAATTACTTCAAAATTTTCATCAAACTCAATAACAGGAGTATCAATTCTTGTTACACTTTGAGATGCTCTTAGTCCAGTTATCCAAACTTTTAAAGGTTTTAATGCACGCTTAAGTGGTTCCATTTTTCTAACACCACAACAATTTTTTCTATTTTTTATACTTTCAAAGTGTCCATTAATACCTTGCGTTTCATATAAATTTTCTATATCTGTATTAATGGGAAAAAATACATTTAATTTTACGCCATATTTTAAATTTGTTGCATCCATTACATCATAAGTTTCAGGGTGTAATCTTCCTGTATCTAATGTAAAAATATTTGCTTTTTTATCTATTTTAAAAATCATATCTGTTAAGACTTGATCTTCTGCTCCTAAGCTACTTGATAAAGCAGCTTCTTTTCCATACTTATTTAAAAAGTATTCTAATATCTCTTTTGCATCTGCATTATTAAACTTTTTGTTTAAAATCTCTATGTTCATATTTTTATCCATAATTCTTATTTATATTAATTAAATCTGGTAATCTGGTTCTTTGATTTTTCCAAAAGAGATTTTATTCCAAGCTCTTTCATGAAAATAATATAAAACCATTTTTGTAAATAGTTCAATTGAACCAATAGAGGCCGCCATTTTTAAATCACCAGTTATAAAGTATGAGATTATTACCGTATCAAGAGTTCCTACTGTTCGCCAAGAGACAGTTTTTGCCACAGACCTGTAAGCTTTTTCTGCCATTTCTTTCTTCTCCTTATTTGCTTATATACAAAGAGTATTTCTACTCTTCGTCATATAAACCTGAACTTAAATATCTTTCACCTGTATCACATAAAATTGTAACAATAACCTTACCTTTATTTTCAGCTTTAGCTGCTATTACTGATGCTGCATGAACATTTGCTCCTGCACTAATTCCTACTAATAAACCTTCTTCTTTTGCTAAAGTTCTAGAAGCTACAATTGCATCTTCATTTGAAACTTTTATAACTTCTTCAAATAAATCTGTATTTAAAACATCAGGAACAAATCCTGCTCCAATTCCTTGAATTTTATGAGGTCCAGGTTTTCCTCCGCTTAATACAGGAGATGCTTCAGGTTCAACTGCAATTATTTGGATATCTGGATTATGTTCTTTTAAAACTTCACCAATACCTGTAATAGAACCTCCAGTACCAATAGCAGCAACTAAAATATCAATTTTTCCATCTGTATCAGCTAAAATTTCTTTTGCTGTTGTTTTTCTATGGATATCAGGGTTAGCTGGATTCCCAAATTGTTGAGGAATAAAAGAATTAGGAGTACTCGCTGATAATTCAGTGGCCTTATCAATTGCACCTTTCATTCCTTTTTCAGGCTCTGTTAAAACAAGTTCTGCACCTAGGGCTTTTAAAAGTTTTCTTCTTTCAATACTCATTGATGAAGGCATAGTAAGAATAAGTTTTATTCCAAGTCCTGCACAAACAGAAGCTAAAGCAATACCAGTATTTCCACTTGTAGGTTCAATAACTGTTGTTGTTTCATTAATTAAACCTTGCTCTAAAGCAGTTTTAATCATATTTGTTCCAATTCTATCTTTTACTGAATGAGTTGGATTCATAAACTCACATTTTCCTAAAATTGTAGTTTCAGTAGTAGTACTTGCTTTTTGTAATTTTACTAATGGTGTATTTCCAATTAATTCTGTAACATTTTCTGCAAATTTCATAATATTTTCCTTTTAAATTGTCCCTATTAAAAAGAGATCTTTCATTTTTAACTTCTTTTATCAATGGAAATAAATTCCATTTAAAGAAGCAAACTTTAAATACTGTAATGTAAAACTTCGTTATATTTATCTTGATAATCATCTAGTTTTTCTAAACTCAAATCAAAAATCTTTTTTGTATTATCTTGAACTTCATCAAAAAATATATTTAGACCAGGACTTTTAGTCTTAGAATCAACTATTTTTAAGTCACCTTCTAAAGCCATTAAAATATCCTTTACTAAAATATCTTTTGCTTCTCTTGCTAATATATATCCACCTCTAGCACCTCTGATACTTTTTACAAGTTCAGCACGTCTTAGTTTACTTAAAAGTTGTTCTAAGTAATTTTGCGGAATATTTGCATTTGAAGAAATCTCCCTAATTTGCATTGGAGATTCCTCCTTATGTTTACTTAATTCATACATGGCTGTTAATCCATATACCCCTTTTGTTGATATTAATGGCATTTTAGCAGCCTAGCTTAATGCTTGTTCTAAATCTTCAATTAAATCTTTTGGATCTTCTAATCCAATTGATAACCTAACAGTAGTTGGATTTACTCCAGCTTTTGCTAACTCTTCTTCACTCATTTGTGAGTGAGTAGTAGATGCAGGGTGAACAATTAATGATTTTGAGTCACCAATATTTACAACTACTGAGAATAGTTTTGCAGAATCAATCACAGCTTTAGCTGCTTCATAAGATTCAGCTTCAAACGAAATTAAGCCAGATGCTTTTCCATCTTTGAAATATTTTTGTGCTTTTGCATAATCTTTATTTGTTTCTAATCCAGGATAATTAACTGATTTAACATTTTTATTATTTTCTAAAAACTTTGCAACTTCTAGAGTACTTGCAGAATGTTTATCCATTCTAAGTGCTAAAGTCTCTATAGTTTGTAATAATAACCAAGAATTATGTGGAGATTGAACAGCTCCAATATCTCTTAAAAGTGCTAATCTAGCTCTTAAAGTAAAGTTTGGAAGAGGAACATCCACGTAAACTAAACCATGATAAGAAGCATCAGGCTCTGTAAACTCAGTATATTTACTAGCATTTTCTTTAAAGAATTCAGCTAAACCATCTCTTTCAACAATAATTCCACCAATAGCAGTTCCTTGACCATTTGTATATTTTGAAGTTGAATGTACAACGACATCAACACCCCAAGAAATTGGGTTAAATAAAGCTGCACTTGCAACTGTATTATCACAAATAGTAAGAACACCTTTTCTTTTTGCAATTTCAACAATTCCTTCAACATCTGCAACTGCAATTTGAGGATTTGATAAAGACTCAAAGAAAATCGCTTTTGTTTTATCATCAATTTGTTCTTCTAAATTAGAAGCATCTGATACATTAAATACTCTAGCTTCAATACCAAATCTTTTAATAGTATGTGTTAAAAGTGTAACAGCTCCACCATATAATTTATCAGAAATTAAAATATTATCTCCAGCACTTGCAACATTTGCAATAGCATAGAAAATAGCGCTTTGGCCAGAAGATACACATAATGCACCAGCTCCACCTTCTAGTTGTGCAAATCTTTGTTCTAAAACATCTGTTGTTGGATTATTTAATCTAGTGTAAATAGGTCCTAATTCTTTTAATGCAAACAAATTAGCTGCATGCTCAGCATCTCTAAAGGCATATGCAGTAGTTTGTGAAATAGGAACAGACATCTCTCCATTGCCTTGTTTTTTATCATAACCAGCATGAATTGCAATTGTTTCTTTTTGCATTTTATTCCTTTTTTTATTGTTTTAATTTTTATATGGTGAAATTGTAATAGAATTTTTTTATTATGTCAAGTAATTTAATCATATTTAAATAAATATTCTATACTAAATTACTTATATTTTAGAAATTAGGGTATAAATTTAGAGGCAATATTGCCCAAAAAATACCTACAAATGGTCTTTTTATATAAAATAAAATATTTTATATATTTTCAAAAAGAAATTATAAAATTTCAAAAAAATATAAAACTTATCAAAATAGTCATATATAAAATAGGATGTTTTTAGTATACCTGACTTATTTACTTTATATAATCGATGT
>JBFHGG010000066.1:0-15290 GCA_041583235.1 Halarcobacter sp. | reverse complement strand
CTAATGTTTTAATCTCTGGAATTTTATTTTTATGGCTTGCGATAACCCATTTTTCACTATGATAAGGTCCTTTTATTGATACTAAATCAGTCTCAAGTTCACCTGTTTGCTTATCAGTTATTCTTAAATAATCATAATCATAGGGAACTCTAAACATTACATCAGCTTTGTTTTTATGAACAATATTACCTTTCCAAATAGTATTTCTTAGATCATCTGATAGATTTTCATCAGAGCCTGTTAAGTAAAATCTTGCTTCAACCTTTAAAGATTTTGCAAGTAATTCCCCAAGCTCTATATCTATACCTTTTAATTTTCCTTTTTCTTCAAATGAATAAGGAGGAAAATCTTTATACGCAGCAATAGTAATAAAACCAGTTTCTTGAATCTGTTCTATGCTTCTTGCATTTGCAAAAAGTGCTAAAAGTATAAATATTATAGATGATCTAAGAAGTTTCATTACTCAATACCAGCTTTTTTTCTTTGAGAAACTAAATAAGTTCTAATAGCCCAAATAGCTTCTTGATTTAAAACTGCTGCAAATGAGGGCATATAAACATTACCATTTCTTGTAACTCCACTCATTACTTTTCCTAAAAAGTATTCATCTTCATCTTCAGGTAATTCTCTTAAATCAGGAGCAATTCCTCCAGAGATTCCATCAAGTCCATGACATCTTGCACAGTTTTCACTATAACCAAATCTTCCAATTTCTACTGCTTTTGGATTTTCTATACTATATGGATTTTCTGATACCCATTCATCACCTAACTTTTTTAATCCTTCAGTATCAACTGCTTGCGGTGTAACACTACCATGTCCTAATAGTGTAATTGCAGAAAATAAAACTGCAAGTCCTAATTTTTGAATTTTATTCATGTATATCCTTTTTATTTTTCGTTGAAGGAATTATAAAGTCTTTTTATAGCCTGATTATAGCGTTGTTCAAGAAGATGCTAATAAAATATTTTATGCTAAATTCATGCTATAAAACTTGAATAGAATTCCTTTATAAATTTAAAAAGGGATAAAAAATGTTACGTTTTTTTATTTTATATATGTTTTTAGTTTTAAATGTTTTTGCATTAGAAAAATTGAAAGTTGGTGTTTTAGCTTATGGAACAGTTAATTGGGAATTAGATGTAATAAAACACAATAACTTAGATATAAAAAATGGTTTTGAATTAGAAATCATAAAACTTGCTTCAAAAAATGCAACATCTATTGCTTTACAATCAAGTAGTGTTGATATTATTGTTACTGATTGGTTGTGGGTAAATACTCAAAGGGCAAATAATGCAGATTTTACTTTTTATCCTTATTCAAAAGCAACAGGAACACTTTTTGTTAGAAAAGATATTATGGCAAAAAATTTCTTAGATTTAGAAGGAAAGGAGATTGGAATTGCAGGAGGTCCTGTGGATAAAACTTGGCTAATTTTACGAGCATATACTAAGTTTAAATACAACAAAGACTTAAAAGATATTATAAATCCAACATTTGCGGCACCTCCAATTTTACTAAAAAAAGTAAATGATAAATCTTTAGATGGAGCAATTAATTTTTGGCATTTTAATGCAAAAGCAAAGGCAAAAGGAGCTAGAGCAATTATTTCAATGGAAGATGTTTTAAGTGAATTAGGAATAGAAGAAGAGATTCCTCTAATAGGTTGGACATTTAGAAGAGATATTGCTCTTAAAAATCCAATTATTTATAACTCTTTTATTAAAGCTAGTTTAGAAGCAAAAGATATCTTACTTCATAATGAAAAAGAGTGGAATAGAATTAGACCACTTATGAAGGTGAAAAATGAAGTTGTATTTGAAGCTTTGAAAGATGGATATAAAGAGGGTGTTATTAAAAAGTTTAATAAGAACAACATAAATGATTCTAAAAAAGTTTTTGATATTTTACTAAAAGAGGGTGAAAAAAATCTTCTTAGAAATAGTAAAGAGTTAGATTTAAATACTTTTTGGAATTTAGAAAAAGAGAAGGAATAATTTTTGATTAAAGCAAAATATATATCAATTCTCACTTTTATAATTGTTTGGCAAGCTTTAGCAATAATACTTGCTTCATCAGTTTTTCCTTCTGTTATTGATATTGTTCTTGAACTTTTTAATCACATTTATGAAGGAGAGTTATTAGAAGATTTGAAAATCACATTAATTAGAGTTTTAATAACATTTGTAATTACAATGCTTCTTGGAATATTTTTTGGTATTGTTATGGGAATATCGAAAAAAATAAATGAATTTTTTAATTTTTTTCTAGTTCTTGGCTTAAATATTCCAGCACTTGTTGTGATTGTTATTTGTTATATTTGGTTTGGACTCACAGATTTTGCAGCACTTCTTGCAGTTGTTATAAATAAAGTCCCAATTGTAATAGTTAATATAAGAGAAGGAACTAGAGTTATTGAAAAAAATTATATGGATTTAGCAAAAGTTTATAAAGTAGAAAAAAAAGAAGTATTTTTTAAGGTTTTTTTACCACAAATTTATCCCTATATTATGGCTTCTGTTAGATTATCATTATCTTTAATTTGGAAAATTGTTTTAGTTGTAGAGCTTTTAGGAAGAAGTGATGGAATAGGATTTAAAATTTCAATGTTTTTTCAATTTTTTGATATTACTTCAATTTTCGCCTACTCTTTAGCTTTTATTTTTGTAATTTTATTTATTGAAAAGTTTATTTTAACACCTTTTGAAAATAAAATGTTAGCTTGGAAATAAGAATGCTTGATATATATATTCAAAATAAAACATATAATAAAAATCTAGTTATAGAAGGTATTGAACTTGAAATAAAAGATGGCGAATTTATCTCTATTCTTGGGCCATCTGGTTGTGGGAAAAGTACCTTTCTTAATATCTTAGCTAATTTGGATGATGACTTTAAAGGTCATATAGAAATGCCTTTTGACAATATTTCTTTTATGTTTCAAGATGATAGATTACTTCCTTGGCTTAGTATTAAAGAAAATTTATTACTTGTTTCAAAAAATAAAGATTTAAATGAGATAAAAAGAGTTTTAAAACTTATAGGTTTGGAAAATATTTTAGATGAATTTCCCAAAAGTTTATCAGGTGGTATGAAAAGAAGAGTTGCTTTAGCTAGGGCTTTTATTAATAAACCACAATTAATATTATTAGATGAACCTTTTACTTCTTTAGATTTTCCCACATCTCAAGAGTTGAAATATGAGTTTATTAAGCTTTGTAAAGAGTTTAATCCTGTAGTTATTTTAGTAAGTCATGATTTAAGTGAAGCAATATTATTTTCTAATAGAATTTTCTTTTTATCAAAAAATCCAGCAAAGGTAATTTTAGAGTTTGATAATCCAAATAATCAATCTTTTGAAATGAAACAAATTGATAAAATTAAAAATGAGATTCTTGAAAAATATCCCAATATATTAAAAGGTAAAATATGAAAAAAAGAAGCGTTATAGTTCTAATATTATTATTTACAGTATCATTAATGGCAAATGAAATTAAAATGCAAGTTTTTCAGCCTCCTTCAAGTATTTGCCCCAAATCATGGTTTATAGATATGGAAAAAATAGCTGATAAAGTAGAAGTTGTAACATTAATGAGTGTTAAAAGTTTAAAAAAAGATATTGGAATTCCAAAAGAAATACAATCTTGCAATACTTCTCTTTTGGGTGATTATGTATTTGAAGGCAATGTTCCTGTTGAAGCAATAAAAGATTTTTTAAAAAACAAAGATGCAAATGCTATTGGTTTAGCTTTGCCTGCTTATGAAAATGATAAAGATCCTAAAACTGTATATATAATTTTTGAGGATAAAACTTATAAAGAGTATGGAAGATATTAGTCTAAACTTTCAAGAATAATATCTTTTAAAATTGCATTTATTTTATTAGCTATTTTATCACTATTTTTAAAGCTTTTATAGTATTTATATGCAATATAGGTGTTTATATTATCTGGACTATAAACTGATATGGCTAAGGGACAATAATTTATATTATGATAATTTTCTTCTTGCATTTGAAAAGTAAAACTACTTTTGCAAAGACCAAGATTTATGCCTTTTTCTAAAGTTGGTTCTTTGTCTAAGAGTTTTGCTATCTCTTTATTACCTTTTGCCATATCTAACTCATAAACAATTTTAAAACCTCTATAAGTTAATTCATCTTTTAAATAAGCTAAATGTTTTTCAAAAGATGAATCATTTATTTTTACTAAAAATAAGTTACGATTTTTTTCAATAGTATAGTCAGCCTTTAAAGATAAAAAACTAAATATTAATAAAAAAAGTATTCTTTTCATTTTTTACATTTCATTTCAAAAGGTGCTATTCCTAAAGTATCTAAATCAGTAATAGGGTGTAAAAAACCAAGTTGTGGAGAAGTTGAAATTAAAGCTCTTGGTTGAACTAAAGATATTGGCATTCGTAGTTGCCCATTGTAATCTCTAAAAGATAGTTTCCTTCCCATATAAGCTCCAAGCTCAAACTCTTTTGAGTGAATAAAATCAAGATTCGTTTTTAAATCTGAAGTTTTAGTTTGAGCAATTGAGTTTATAATAGTTCTAATTGCAATCCAGTTTGAAAAATCTTTTGCTTGCATCCATCTTTTTGTAAACTTTTCAAATCTTTTTTGCATTTGAGCTGCACCCCATTGTTCAATTACCTTATGCCAAATAAGTGGTTTTAATCCTTGCGTTCCTGCTATTGGTCTAGGAAGCCAAGTATTAAAATACATAAACTCTCCAAAATCACCATAATAATCACTTAGTAAGATTAAATCATAATCATTAGCTTGGGTAAAAGAGGGAAATTCTGCATTTGCTTTTCTTCTTATGTCACTGTTATTTTCCCATGTTTTTTCTTTAACAATTTTAGCTCCAAACTTTTTTACAGCTCTTTTTATATCTTCTGTAATTTCTAAATCTTTAGTGTTTTTTCCAGAAACTAAAAAAATATCTTTGAAATTTCTTTTTACTAAAAACTGTACTAATCCATCATATAACATTGCATTACTAGCACTTGTATGTAGTAAATTATTTTGACAATAAGTTTTTCTCAAATCTGAATTTTCACTTGAAGCATTTATAAACAAAGCTTGTTTTGAAAGGGGGTTTTTAAGTAATTCTTCCAATAAGTCATCTTCTATATTTAAAATTACATATGAATTTTTTTCTTTTATAAAATTTTCAAAAGTCTTAATAAGCTCTTTTTTGTCATAAGAAATTTTTTCTATTAAATCAAAATGTTGATTTAAAAATCTTGCACTTTTATTACTATCTTTAATAGCAATTTTTGCACCTTGTAAACCTAGGTCTTTTGGGTCTTCAATTACATTTGATAAAACAGGAGGTTTTTTGATTTTTTGTTCTAAATACAAAATATTTGTATTTAGAACTTCTGAATATGAGTAAGAAATAAGAAGTATTAAAAGTAATAAATATTTCATTGTAAACCTTTTGGTAGTTATTGATTATATCTTTACAATTATATTTAAGAAAAATAGCCTGAATTTAGCAATTTCTTAATACTTATATTACTTCTACATCTTTAATATCAACTCCTGATAGTTTTTCCATTCTTTCTTCAACTAAAGATAAAAATTCATCTCTATTTTTTTCATCCATATTATTATTTAGTATTTCATAAATGTATTTAATTCCATTTGCATTTATTTTTTTTACACTTGCAAGATAATGAACAAAGGTGATTACTTTTACATCACTAATTGAGTATAATTTTTTTGTTTCTATTTTTTGTGGTAAGAGTCCTTTATCTTCATACATTTTTAAAGTTCTTACTTTTGCTGCTAAAAGTTCTGCAATGCTACTAAGTGGTAGTATATCCTTATTATTATCAAGTAGTGCCAATTCTTTTCCTTTATTAATCAATTTCTAAAACAATTTTACCAATATGTTTCTTAGTTAAAAACTCTTTTTGTGCTTCAACAATGTCTTTTAATTTAAAAATTTTTGCTACTAAAGGTTTTATTTCTTCTTTTTCAATTCTTTTTATTAGATTTGGAAATACTTCTTTTGCTAAAATTGTACATCCAAAAAATGTTAAATCTTTTAAATATAAAGTTCTTATATCAAGTTCTACAATAGGACCAGCAATTGCTCCTGATACGGCATATCTTCCTTTAGGTTTTAGTATTTCTAAAAAATCACTCCAAGAATCACCTGCAACTAAATCAATAACAACAGTAACAGAGTTTTTACCCAAAACATCAATTAAATTATCTTTTCTTGAAAGAACTTTTGAAGCACCTAAAGCTTTTATTTCTTCAAATTTTGATTCTGAGGTAATTGCATAAACTTTTGCTCCTCTAGCTTTTGCTAATTGAATTGTAGCACTACCAACTCCGCCTGAAGCTCCTGAAATTAATACAATATCATTTTCATTTACGCCTGCACGTGTTAATAAGTTTTCAGATGTTGAATAAGAACAAGGGAAAGATGCCAGTTCTATATCTGTATACTCACTTTTAATTTCATGTGCATGTTCATTTGAAACTACAGTAAATTGTGCAAAACCACCATCACATTCACTTCCAAAATACCAAGGATTTTCTAATTGTTTTCCATTTATTTTTTGCAAACTAGGTTCTACTAAAACTCTTTGTCCTATTCTTGAAGTTTCAACATTTTTGCCAACGGCAACAATATATCCACAAACATCAGCACCTTGAATTCTAGGAAAACCTAAACTTTCTCCCGTCCATGAAGCATCACTACTATCTCCATCATTTTTTGAATACCAGGCAATTCTTGTATTTATATCTGTATTATTTACTCCTGCAGCTTTAACTTCTATTAAAACTTCATTTTCTTTAGGACTTGGAGTTTTATAGTTTGTTTCAAACTTTAATTTATCATAGTCTCCATTACCTGTCATTAACATTGCATTCATCGTTTTTGGGATTGTATTCATTTGTACTCTTTATAAAGTCGAATTATTGTATTTTTTAGAAGATAAAACAAGAGTTAGATAACTCCTGTTTTATAAAGTATTATTTAGCTGCTTTCGCTTCTTTAATCCAAGCGTCAACTTTAGTTTTATTTTTTTCTAACCATGTTTGTACATGTCTTTTTATATCTTTTTGTTTATTTTGTCCATTTGCCATAAGCATATTTTGACCACTAATATCATTTACATCAATTTCAACAATGTCAAATAATTTAGCAATATCTTTATGCTTTGTTTTTACACTTGCATTTGTTGCAATTTTTTGATGATTAATATTAAATCCATAATCTGCACCATTTGCTAGTTTTGTAGAAGCAGTGTTTGGATTAGCTGAATGTGTTACTTGTAAAAATACAACATCTTTCCCTGGAACTAATTTACCACTAACCCAATAAGGAGTCCATGTATAATAAAGAATTGATTTTCCAGTTTTGTAGTTTGCAAGAGTGTTTGCAATTAATGCAGAATATTCACCTTGATTATGCTCAACTGTATCTCTCATATCATATGCATCTAGTTGATGTTCAATAACTTTTTCACATCCCCATCCTGCATTACATCCTGATAAGTCTGCTTTTCCATTTCCATTTAAATCAAATAATTTTGCTATTTCTGGTTTTTTTAAATCATTGTAATATTTGATATTGTATTTATCCGCAGTTTTTTTATCTATTAAATACCCTTGAGCACAATTTGAGATAAAGTTCGAAGATGTAAGAATCTTTTCTTCTCCACCTAAAGCATCGATTTTCCCTTTATGTAAAGGATCCCATACTGAAGCTAGAAAATAAACATCTTCACTATTTGCATTACTTGCTATTGTTTGATATGCAATATCATAATTTACATCTTTAACACCTTCAATTTCATGTCCCATTTTTTTTAACATTTCTGTTACTACTAATGTTTGAAACATCTCTTCTGCAATACCACTTGTAAGAGCTGTAACCTTTGCACCAAATAAACTTGAAGCTACAACAACTGAAGCCAAAGCACTTATAAACATTTTTTTATTTATCATTTTTTCTCCTTAGTTAATTTAAATATTAGACCTACAGGGCCTTTTTCATACCATTTTCTTTTATCATTTTTATCTTTATTACCCATTTCTTGTGTTAATCTATCTAAAATAACCGCAAGTAGAACAATTCCAAGACCACCAACTGCTGCAAGACCAATATCTAATCTTCCTATTCCTCTTAGAACCATTTGTCCTAATCCTCCAACTGCAATCATAGATGCAATAACTACCATAGAAAGTGCTAACATAAGCGTTTGATTAATTCCTGCCATAATTGTAGGCATTGCAACTGGAATTTGAACTTTCCATAACATTTGAGAACAAGAGGCTCCAAAAGATCTAGATGCTTCAATTAAATCTTCAGGCACTTGTCTAATTCCTAGATTTGTAAGTCTAATTAATGGAGGAAGGGCAAAGATAATTGTTACAATAACTCCAGGAACATTACCTATACCAAATAACATAACTATTGGAATTAAATATACAAAGGCAGGTGTTGTTTGCATTGCATCAAGAATAGGTCTTAAAGTTTTATTTACCGTATCACTTTTTGCAGACCAAATACCCAAAGGTAGTCCTATAATTATTGAAAACAGAACTGCTGTAATTACCAATGATAAAGTAATCATTGATTCCTCCCAAGCACCTATAAATCCAATTAAAAAAAATGAAATTAAAGTTCCAAATGCAAGTCTTTTACTAGAAACTTGTAAAGCTAGTAATACAAAAAATAGAATCACTACATATGGATTTAAAAATAGTAAAAAACTTTCAATTGATTTTAAAACTACATCAATAGGAGCTTTTGCTGCTAAAAACACATCTCTAAAGTTTTCAACTAGCCAATCAATTCCTGTATTTGTCCAAGAATCAAAAGGAATAAGTACATCTTCAAAAGGATTAAGAATATCAAACTCTTTTACCTCTTCAACAGGAGCTTGGGCTTCATCACTTGTCCAATTTACTGTTGATTCTTTATTTTCTTGTGCAGTTGAAGCATTTCCCCATGGATCACTACTCATTCTCAACTCCTTCATCAAATACTTTTAACAATCTACTTTTTGAAATTGTTCCTTTATATTTTCCATCATCATTTACAACAGCTGTAGGATAAATATGCCCCGCAACATCAGAAATAAAATCTCCAATCTGCAAGTTCTCATTAATCGGTTTTTCATCGATTACTGCTTCAAGAATAGAACCTTCAAGTCTCTTTTGTTCTTTTAAAGATTCTAAAGTTAAAAGACCAATGTATTTACCACTTTTTTCTATAAAATATGCATAATCTTCATCATAATCACTAATATATTGAAGTGCTGATTTTATTCCTAAACCATCTTTTTTAATGATTGTAGGTTTTATCTTTTTTGCAATATGTGAGGCATTTAATACTGAAGTTACATCAACACCTTTAAAAAATGATTTTACATAATCATTTGCAGGTTCATTAATGATTTCTTCAGGAGTCCCTATTTGAACAACTTCTCCATTTTGCATAATTGCAATTCTATCACCAATTCTAATTGCTTCATCTAAATCATGAGAAATAAATACAATTGTTCTTTTCTCTTTTTCTTGAAGTTCTATAAGTTCATCTTGCATTTCTGATCTTATAAGTGGGTCAAGGGCTGAAAAGGCTTCATCCATTAGCATAATATCTGGATCATTTGCTAAAGCTCGTGCAAGGCCTACTCTTTGTTGCATTCCTCCACTTAATTCATCAGGATAAGATAAAGCATGATGATTAAGTCCTACTTGCTCTAAGGCTTTTTGTGCAGCTTCGTATCTTTTTGATTTTTCAATTCCACTTAATTCTAAACCAAAAGATACATTATCAATTATATTCATGTGTGGCATAAGCGCAAAAGATTGGAAAACCATTGAAATTTTTTCTCTTCTTATATCAATAAGTTCTTTATCACTTAAGTTAGTAACATCTATATCATCAATAAAGATTTGGCCAGAAGTTGGTTCAATAAGTCTATTTAAAAGTCTAACTAGTGTAGATTTACCCGAACCTGATAAACCCATAATTACAAATATTTCTCCTTCATAAATCTCAAAACTTGCGTCTTGTACACCAATTGTCATACCAGTTTGAGTAAAAATTTTATCTTTACTCTCTCCTTCATTTAACATTTTTAAAGCTTTTTTTGGATTTTCTCCAAATACTTTAAAAACATTTTTTACTATAAGTTTTTTATTTATAATATTGATTTTTCAACTCCATTTTTTAACTAAAATTACATATATTATTGCATATAAATCTTAATAACATATTAAAGTTGAATAATAACTATTTAATTATTTACATATAAAATGTGAAAAAATAACATATATTATGTGAAAAATATAAATAAAAAATGAAAAAAATATAATTATTTTAGAAAAATCTATCTTGCTAAACTGAGGCTATACTTGTGTATTACAATTTCTAATCACAAATTACTAAGGAAAAAGAATGAAAAAAATCGCGATATTTATAAGCATGCTATTATTAGTAGGTAACTTTGCATATGCAAAAAACATTAAAGGCTTATTACATTCTAGAACAACATTAGAACCTATTACTATTGGTGCAGGTAAGGCTCTAGCAGATAAGCCATATAAATTAGAAGCTGGTAAATACTACAAGCTTGTTTTAAAAAGTGATGGGTCTAGAGAAATACCTATTGTTGGTGCAAAATTCTTTAGAAATATCTGGGTGAATCAAATATCTATTAATGATATTGAAGTAAGACCATTAGGAATTGACAGTTTTGAATTTGATGATGAGGGTGAAATTGAGCTTACTTTTGTGCCTATTAAACCAGGTACTTATACTTTAGGTCTACCATCAGCTAAAAGTGATAGAGAAAGAGCTACTTTTATTGTTGAATAAATATGTGGAATAATGAATATAGGAGATAAGATGTTTAAAAAAGTTTGCTTACTTACTGTTTTGGGTTCAGCACTATTTGCTGATACAATATTTGTATCAAATGAGAAAGATAATACTATTACTGTAATTGATTCAAATACAAATAAAGTTGTGAAAACATATGAAGTAGGACAAAGGCCTAGAGGTATTCTACTTAATAATGATAATTCAAAACTGTATATTTGTGCAAGTGATGATGATACTGTTCAAGCTATGGATACAAAAACAGGAAAGATTTTATATGAACTTCCTTCAGGTGAAGACCCTGAACAATTTGCATTACATCCCGATGGCAAAGAGCTTTATATATCAAATGAGGATGATGGTATTGTAACAGTTGTAGATATTGAACAAAAATCTGTTATATCACAAATTGAGGTTGGCCTTGAGCCTGAAGGTATGGCTGTAAGTCCAGATGGCAGTGTTGCTATTAATACCTCAGAAACATCAAATTTCTTACACTGGATTGATACAAAAACAAAAGAAATTATTCATAATACTTTAGTTGATGAAAGACCAAGGCATATTGAGTTTTCTAAAACAGGTGATAAATTATGGGCTTCAAGTGAAATAGGTGGCACTGTAATGGTTGTAGATACAAAAACAAAAGATAGTGTTGCAAAATTTGGATTTAAAATTCCAGGTATTTTCAAAGATTTAATACAACCTGTTGGAATAAAACTAACATCTGATGGAAAATATGCTTTTGTAGCCTTGGGTCCAGCGAATCATGTGGCTGTTGTCGATGCAAAAACTTATAAAGTAATTAAGTATTTATTAGTTGGAAAAAGAGTTTGGCAATTAGATTTTGCAGAAAATGAGAAGAAATTATATACTACAAATGGAGTAAGTGGTGATGTATCAGTAATTGATGTGGATTCGCTAAAAGTTGAAAAAAGTATAAAAGTAGGAAGATATCCATGGGGATTAGCTGTTATTCCTAACAAATAAGGATAAATAAAATGAGTAAAAATATTTTAGATTTTAAAAATATAGATTTCGCATATGGAAAAAAAGAGGTATTAAAAAATATCTCTTTTTCTATAGAAGAGGGGAAATTTTTTGTACTTTTAGGCCTTAATGGAGCAGGAAAATCTACAATATTTTCTTTGATAACAAGACTTCTAAACCTACAAAATGGGGATATTATAATAAATAGTCATTCTATTAAAAATTATTCAAAAGCTTTAAAAGATATTGGAATTGTATTTCAAGAGCCAACTTTGGATTTAGATTTAACTGTAAAACAAAACTTATATTTTTATGGTTCTTTAAAAGGTCTCTCTTTTAAAGAGACTTTAAAATCTATTGAAAATGAAATTACAAAATTAGAATTAGAAGATGTTTTAAATATAGTAGTACGAAAACTAAATGGTGGTCATAGAAGAAGAGTTGAGATTTTAAGAGCTTTAATTAATAAACCAAAACTGTTATTACTTGATGAACCAACTGTTGGCCTTGATTTAAAAAGTCGTTTTGATATTTTAGAGTATGTAAGAGATTTAGTAAAAAGAGAAAAATTAAGTGTTCTTTGGATTACTCATTTATTTGATGAGGTAGATGAAAATGATGATATTGCATTCATTAAAGAGGGACAAATAGTAGAACATGCAATTGTAAAAGATATTATGACTAAATATGAAAAAGATAATTTAGTTGATACTTTTAATTACTTAGTTAGGTAGAAAAATGAATATTTATATTAATTGTATGAAGGGTATTGTTTACAAAGAGTTAATTAGATTTGTTAAACAAAAAAGTAGATTCTTCTCTGCTCTTGTAAGACCTTTACTTTGGTTGTTTATTTTCTCAGTTGGTTTTAAAACAGCCCTTGGACTTGCTATTATTCCCCCATACGAAACTTATATTACTTATGAAACTTATATAGTACCTGGACTTGTAGGAATGGTTTTACTTTTTAATGGAATGCAAAGTTCTCTAACTATGATATTTGACAGAGAAATGGGAAGTATGAAGATTTTATTAACTTCATATATAAATAGAAATTATCTATTATTTTGTAAGATGTTTGCAACTTCTATTGTTTCTTCTTTTCAAGCTTTAACTTTTTTAATTATTGCAAAACTTTATGGAGTTGATATTTCATTACTAGCAATATTTTTAACAATTCCTATAATTATGATCTCTTCAATTATACTAAATGCTTTTGCACTTTTTATCTCTTCTGTTATAAAACAACTTGAGAATTTTGCAACGGTTATGAATTTTGTGATTTTTCCAATGTTTTTTTTAAGTTCTGCACTTTATCCACTTTGGAAAGTAAAAGATTCTTCAGTTTTACTATTTAATATATCTTCATATAATCCATTTACATATATTGTTGAAGCTATAAGATTCTCTTTGTATCAAAAGTTTGATTTTGAGCTATTTTTAATACTTGCAATATCTTTTATAGTCTCCCTAATTATGGCCTTTGTAGGCTTTCGTTCAAAGAAAATGAATCATAGCTAAACTCAGGCTATAAATCTCAAGTATACTTCTTCCAAGACAAATTTTCAGTTTGTTCTTAAGAAATATTAAGGAGAGAAAATGATTAGAAATAAACTACTAACTAGCGCAGTGGCCGTTACACTATCTGCACTAATTAGCGGATGTGTTACTTCTAACAACACAGCAAATGGTATCACAAATGAGGTTACAAAACCATCATTTGCACCTGTTACTTATAATGAAATCCTAAATGATGAGAAGTCAACAAATGATGTACTTACATATGGAATGGGACAAAAAGGTCAAAGGTTTTCACCTTTAACACAAGTAAATAAAGAAACTGTAAAAGATTTAGTTTCTGTATGGAATTTCTCTTTTGGTGGAGAAAAACAAAGAGGGCAAGAGTCTCAGCCTTTAGTTAAAGATGGTGTTATGTATGTAACTGCATCTTATTCTAGAATGTATGCTATTGATTTAGCAAGCGGTGAAGAGTTATGGCAATATAATGCAAGACTTCCTGATGCTATTTTACCATGTTGTGATGTTATTAATAGAGGTGCAGCTATTCATGGGAATCTAGTAATCTTTGGAACATTAGATGCAAAATTAGTTGCATTAAATAGAATGACTGGAAAAACTGTTTGGAAGAAAAAAATAGGTGATTATAAAGATGGTTACTCTATAACAGCTGCTCCACTTATTGTAAAAGATATGGTTATCACTGGTGTTGCTGGTGGTGAGTTTGGTATTGTAGGAAAAGTTGAAGCAAGAGATGCTAAAACTGGTGCTGTTATTTGGACAAGACCTACAGTTGAAGGTCACATGGGATACTTAAATGGTAAAGAAAATGGAATTTCTGGTGGAGAAGCTGGAAAAACATGGACAGGAGATTTATGGAAAACAGGTGGAGCTGCAACATGGCTTGGTGGAACATATGATCCTGAAACTGATTTAGTTTTCTTTGGTACAGGAAATCCAGCTCCTTGGAATTCACACTTAAGACCAGGAGATAACTTATTTTCATCTTCAAGATTAGCAATTAATCCAAATACGGGGAAAATTGTTTGGCATTATCAAACAACTCCACATGATGGTTGGGATTTTGATGGTGTAAATGAATTAGTTTCATTTAACAAAGATGGTAAAAAATTAGCTGCAACTGCAGATAGAAATGGTTTCTTTTATGTATTAGATAGAACAAATGGTAAGTTTATAACTGCAAATCCTTTTGTTTCTAATATTACCTGGGCAAAAGGTATTGGAGAAGATGGAAGACCAATTTATGCAGAAAATGGAAGACCTGGAAATCCAGGAACTGCTAGTAAAGGTGAATCTGTATTTTCAGTACCTTCTTTCTTAGGTGGGAAAAACTGGATGCCAATGGCTTATTCTAAGAAAACAGAAATGTTCTATGTTCCTTCAAATGAATGGGGAATGGATATTTGGAATCAACCAATTTCTTATAAAAAAGGTGCTGCATACTTAGGTGCTGGATTTACAATTAAACCAATTTTTGAAGACCATATTGGTTCTTTAAAAGCAATTGAACCTTTAACTGGAAAAATCAAATGGGAATATAAAAACCCTGCACCATTATGGGGTGGAGTTTTAACTACTGCTGGTGGACTTGTATTTACAGGTACTCCTGAAGGAAAATTCTTAGCACTTGATGATGAAACAGGTGAAGTTTTATACAAATATAATGCTGGATCTGGAATTGTTTCTTCTCCAATTACTTGGGAAACAAATGGTGAACAATATGTTGCAATCGTATCAGGTTGGGGTGGAGCTGTTCCTTTATGGGGTGGTGAAGTTGCAAAGCTTGTTAAAAACATCAACCAAGGTGGAACTGTTCACGTATTTAAATTACATAAGTAGTTTTAGCAGAAGAATAATTTAAAAAATTAGAAAAATTTTAGAAAGGAGGACAATAAT
>JBFHGG010000065.1:0-15595 GCA_041583235.1 Halarcobacter sp. | reverse complement strand
TTGGTCTGTAGTTTTTCTTTATTTTATTGTTTTGTTTTGTTTCTTTATCAGCCATAAATAATAATTCCCTTATAATTAGCCCGATATTATAATAAATATAGGATTAAAAATTGCTTTTATATATACACATTCCATTTTGCGATAGTAAATGTTATTATTGTGCCTTTAACACTTATACTGATAGATTTCATTTGAAAAAAGAGTATATGAAGTCTTTGAAAAAACAATTAGAATTTGATTTGAAAAATAATCTAAAAAAAGAAGAAAAATTAGAAACAGTATTTATTGGAGGAGGAACTCCTAGTACAATTAAAGTAGAATTGTATGAAGAAGTATTTAAAGTATTAAATCCATATCTATCAAATGATTGTGAAATAACTAGCGAAAGTAATCCAAACTCAGCTAGTTATGAATGGCTTTTAGGAATGAAAAATCTAGGAGTAAATCGTATTAGCTTTGGAGTACAAAGTTTTAATGATATAAAACTAAAAAGTCTAAACCGTGCGCATAATGCTAAAGGGGCAATAAAAGCTATACAAAATGCATCTTGTATAGGTTTTAATAGGATTAACTGCGATATAATATATGGAGTTAATGGTGATACTTTTGAAAGTATAAAAGCAGATTTTGATACAATTTTATCCTTACCGGTAACTCATATTAGTGCTTATTCTTTAACATTAGAAGAAGGAACAAAGTTCTTTAATAATACAAAAATCAAGATTGATGATGAAGAACTTTCTTATGAACTTTTTAAGTATTTAAAAGAAAATAATTTTAATCAATATGAGATATCTAATTTTTCAAAATCAAAAAATGATGAATCAAAACATAATTATGGATATTGGCAGCATAAAAATTATTTAGGTGTTGGAGCTGGTGCTGTTGGATGTATAAGTAAAAAAAGGTATTATCCTAAAAAAAGTATTGAAGAGTATATAGCAAATCCATTATCATATGATATAGAAGAATTAGATGATAATGACATTAAAATTGAAAAGATTTTATTAGGGCTTCGTTGCTTAAATGGCTTTGAATTTGATATCTTAAATGATTACGAAAAAACAAAGGTTAATGACTTATTAAAAGAAGAAAAATTGAGTAAAAAAGAGAATATAATCATTAATAATAATTTTCTTTTAGCAGATGAACTTGCTCTTTATATATTAGAGTAATCTATTTTTAAATATAATAACAGCTTTAAAAAGTTTAAAAGGTAAATAATAAGAATGACAATAAAAGAAACAGTTAGAAAATATTCACAAAAATTAAAATATGTGACTCATATTCCAGCAAAAGAAGTTGAAATATTCATTGGTTTTTTGTTGGATAAAAACAATATATGGCTTCATTTAAACTATAATAATGAGTTTAAAGAAGAAAAAGAGTTAGAAAAACTTATAAATAAAAGAGTAGCAAACTATCCTTTAGAGTATTTAATAGGAAAGGCATCATTCTATGGGGAATCTTTTCTTGTAAAAGAGGGTGTTTTAATTCCAAGACCAGAAACAGAAATATTAGTTGAAAATGCACTTGAAATTTTAAAAGATAGAGATTCTAGTCTAAAAGTTTTAGAAATTGGAACAGGTTCTGGAATTATTTCTGTTATGTTAGCACTTTTAATAAAAGATATTAAAATTATTGCAGTAGATATAAATGAAAAAGCACTTGCTTTGGCAAAACAAAATGCAAAAAGACATAAGGTAGAAGATAAAATTGAGTTTAGACTTAGTAATTTATATGAAAATGTTAATGAAAGCGATATTTTTATGACAATTTCAAATCCCCCATATATTGCAAATGGTTACAAACTTCCAGAAAATGTAAAATACGAACCTAAGAATGCACTTTTTGGTGGAAATGAAGGGGATGAACTTTTAAAAAATATCATAAGTGACACTTCTAATAAAAAAATAGAGTATTTATTATGTGAAATGGGTTATGATCAAAAAACTCCTTTAGAAAACTATTTAAAATCTTTTGATGTAAAAGAGTACTCTTTTTATAAAGATTATGAAAAGTTTGATAGAGGTTTTACAATAGAGTTTAAAAAATAAAATTATAGGAAAAAAAATGTTTAAAGAATTTAATATAGAAAATTTAGAAAATAGTAAAAATGATTTAGAAGCACTTTTAACAAGTAGTAAAGAAAAAATAGAATCACTTTTAGAAATAGAAAATAAAAGTTATGAAAACTTTGTTAAACCATATGAAGAAGTAGGGGAGAGTATTAGTGATTTTGTAACTCCAATATTTCATATTGATTCTGTTAAAAATTCAGAAATAACGCAAAAAGTATATGAAGAATGTCTTCCTTTAATCTCAAACTATGAAACTGAGATATCACAAAATGACAATATTTATAGAGCCTTAAATGATATACAAGATAATAGTATATTGTCTTTAAATGATATACAAAAGAAAGTATTAGAAAATGAAATCAGAGATTTTAAATTATCTGGTTGTCATTTAAATAATGAAAAAAAAGAAGAATTAAAAAAACTAAATTTGAAACTTAGTGAACTATCTCATAAGTTTTCTCAGAATTTATTGAATGCTACAAATGAATATGAAATGATAATTGATGATTATGAAGATGTAAAAGAGATTCCTAAATCAGATTTAGAATTGGCAAAATTTGAAGATGAAGGAAAAACAAAATATAAGTTTACATTACAAATGCCATCTTATTTAGCTTATATAACTTATGGTAGCTCTAGAGAAAAAAGAGAAGAAATTTATAAGGCATATTGTACAAGAGCTCCACAAAATGGAAAGATAATAGAAGAAATCTTAAAAATAAAAGATACTATGGTGAAAATTTTGGGCTTTGACAATTATGCATCATATTCATTAAGTACAAAAATGGCTAAAAATGAAGAAGATGTAGTGAGTTTTCTAGAAGAGTTAGCATCTAAAGGAAAAGCAAGAGCTTTAGAAGAACTTGAAGAAATAAAAGATTATGCTTTAAAAGATAATATAAATGATATTAAAAGCTTTGATCTAGCCTATTATAGTGAGAAGCTTAAAAAAGAGAAATATGATTTAGATGAAGAGTTTTATAGACCATATTTTGAACAAAATTCAGTTTTAAATGGTTTTTTTGACTTTTTAAAGGAAGTATTTAATATTAAATTTACGCAAACAAAAGCAAAAGCTTGGGATGATAATACTAAAGTATATGATATTAGTGAAAATGGAAAAACAATAGCTAGAATATTTATAGATTTAGAAGCAAGAAAAGAGAAAAGAGGGGGTGCATGGATGAATAACTGGCACTCTTATTATGTTGATCAAGAAGGTAAAGAGCATTTACCAACTGCTTATATTGTATGTAATTTCCCACAATCAAGTGATAAAACACCATCTTTACTTAGACATTCAGATGTTGTAACTCTCTTCCATGAAATGGGACATGCCTTACATCACCTACTTTCTTGTGTTCCTGAAGCTATGGTTAGTGGTATTTCTGGTGTTGCTTGGGATGTTGTTGAATTCCCATCTCAATTTCTAGAATATTTTGCTTATGATAAAGAAGTTTTAAAACTTTTTGCAAAGCATTATAAGACAAATGAGGTTTTAAGTAATGAAGCAATTGATAAGATTATAAAAGCAAAAAACTTTCAATCTTCTTTATCTATGTTAAGACAAGTTGAGTTTGCACTTTTTGATTTTAAACTGCATCAAAAACCTTATAAAACAGAAGATGAAGTTCAAGCTTTACTTGATGAAATTAGAAATGAGTATGCAGCAATTATACCTCCTTCATATAATAAATTTCAAAATGGTTTTTCTCATATATTTGCAGGTGGTTATGCAGCAGGATATTATTCATATAAGTGGGCAGAAGTTCTAAGTGCAGATGCTTTTTACATATTTATAGATTCAGGAAAGGTATTAAATAAAGAACTCGCAATTAGATATAAAGATACTATTTTGAAAAATGGTGGTTCTAAAGATATGGATGAACTTTTCTTCGAATTAAGCTCAAGAACTCCAAGTGTTGATTCTTTACTAAAGATTGATGGAATTATTAGCTAATTTTTGTCATAATAGCGCTTTTAATACATATTATGATTATAAGGACAAATAATGACAAATGCAGAGACTATATCAAAACTTAATGAAGCTTTAGAAAAATTAATAACAGGTTATGAAGAGTTACAAAACTCATATGATGAGCTTCAAGATCAAAATGATAAGTTAAATAGTGAGAACGATAATTTAAATGAAAAAATTGCACTTTTAGAAGAAGAGAAAAGAGATTTAGAAGATAATGTTAACATTCTTCAAGATAGCACAGAAAAAGATTCAGGGAATATTAGTTCAATGCTTGATAAAATTGAAGGTTTACTTGACAGAAAAACTTTTGCAAATAGTTTTTCTTCAAAAAATGAGCAAAATAATTCATTAGATAATCAAGAAGAAAATCATCATGAACATGAGATAGATGATAATCAAGAAAAAAGTCATGCAAGAGAGTCCATGGAAGATATAGTTTCTGATAATAATAAGAAAGATGAATATAAGTCTGATTCTTCAGAGAATAAAATTGATTTAAATAGAATGGCATCTCTATTAAATGGTTTTAATAATTAGTATATGATTTTAGTCTTAAACAAAAATTCTTTATTTCAAACCTTTGGAGTGAGTGATTTTAATTCCTTGGATAAAAATATTCAAGGAATGGCCCCTTCAATGGTTGAGTATTATCTTTCTGATCTTTCTAATGGAAATGAAGATGCATATTTAAATAGAAAAAATATACAAGAGACTATAAGTATAGGAGAATACTCAATTTACTTGGATTATGATGAAGAGATATATCTAGAAATCGCAGATTTTCTTGAAGATAGTTTTGAAACTGGCTCTTTATGGTGATATTTAATCCATTAGATTAGTTGTTGCTCTTAATCTCTCTTTATCAAAATGAGTATAAATTCTAGATGTGTTTATGTCAGCATGTCCTAAAGCTTCTTGAACTAAGACTAAATCATGATGTTTTTGATAAAGTAAGGTTGCAAAAGAGTGTCTTAACATATGAGCTCCATTTTTTTCTTTTCTAATCCCTGCAAAGCTAAGAATTTGAAGAACAATTCTACTAACATATGCTTGTGTTAACCTCTTTCCTTTTTTATTACAAACTACAAAATCTTCATCACAAACTCGAGTATTTAACCAATTTTGTAAATCGTTTTCAATTATACTACTTTTAATCATTACAACTCTTGGTTTATTTCCTTTTCCTCGTACTTGTAAAACATAAACCTCTTCTTCTTTAAAGATATCACGAAGCCGTAAATTCAACATCTCAGAAACCCTTATTCCTGTGTAAATAATGATTTTTAAAATAAGTCTGTTTCTAAAAGCAGTTTCTATTGAAAAATCGTAGATATCTATTGCATCTAAAAACCTTGAAATTTCATCTTTATTCATATGTGAGGGCAGTTTTGTACCAGATTTTCCACCTAATCCAGCCCAATTTTTTAATTCTATTTTAAATTGATAAGAGCTACCATCATTGTTTTCATTTTGCTTATCTATAAAGGAAAAGAAATTAAGTAGGGCAATCCTATGATTCTTTTTTGAAGCATCTGATAATCCAGATGTATAAGATGCTAAAAAATCAATTAATAGCTCCTCATCTATCTCTTTCATTGATGCTGGACCAAAATTATCTAAAAACTCATATAGTTTTGATAAAGGATTAAAATATGTATTTATTCCTGATAAGCCAAGATTTCTTGACTCTTTTGCAAGAGTTTTTAATTCCCTTATAGTTTTATCACCTCTAGTTAGTTTTTGTATAATCTCAGAGAATTTACTTTTATCAAGTACATTTGAGTTTGAAAGTGTTGTTAATTTATTTCGTACAAATAAAGATAACCAAAAACAATAGGTTTTATTGAAAGTATCATAAAAATCTAATTCATATCTCATAGAAAAGCCTTTATTAAATATGCTATTATAATGGAATTTATATTAATTAGTATTGAAAACTATAATTTTCAAACTTTTATTTATTGAACTCTTCTTTTATTTTTTTCTTTTATTCTTTGCGAAATCCATTATATATTGAGAAATCTCATCTAATGAGACAATATCTTTTATAGCACCTTTTGAAATTGCTTTTGCAGGCATTCCAAAAACAACACAAGTCTTTTCACTTTGTGCAATGGTATATGCACCATTATCATAAAGTTCTTTCATAGCAATACTACCATCATCTCCCATACCTGTCATTATAATTGCCATTGATGCTCCACCTACAGCATTATTAACAGATCTAAAAAGTACATCTACACTTGGCTTATGATGAGAAACTTTTGAAGTATCTAAAAGTTTTGTTTTAAATTGCGAATTATTAACTTTTTCAATTGTTAAATGCATATTTCCTGGTGCTAAATAAGCATGTCCGTTTTCTAATATCATTCCATCACTTGCTTCATGTACGGTTAATTCAGAATTGTCATTTAATCTATCAGCAAAAGATTTTGAAAATCCATAAGGAATATGTTGAGTTATTAATATTGGAGGCAAGTTATTTGTTAAATCTTTAAAGACCTTCAAGAGTGCTTCAATTCCTCCTGTTGATGAACCTATAGCAATTATTTTTTTTCCACCAAAAGTGGCTGCTCTTAAAGGTATTATTTCATCAGGATGAACTTTTCTATCAATTTCTTTTGACTTTTTTGAAACTATTACTTTTATTGGTTTTGGTTTTTTTAGTGTGTATCTTTTAAGCAAAAAAGTCAAATTTAATAAGTTTTCTTTTATTCTATCTGCAAAAGAGCTCATCGACTCGCCATTTTCAGGCTTATGAATAAAACCAACTGCTCCGTCATCAAAAATATCATTTCCTCTTACGCCCTCACCTGAAATAACAACAGCCGGCATTGGGTGTAAACGCATAAGGTTTCTTAAGAATACTACACCATTCATTTTTGGCATATTTATATCTATTGTTACTAAATCAGGTTCATATTGTTTGATTTTTTCTCTAGCATCATAAGCATCAACAGCTTGATCTATCACTTCAAAATCATCTATGCTATTAATCATATCTTTAATAATTCTTCTCATAGAAGCAGAATCATCAATTACTAATACAGTATACATATACTACCCTATTCTTTTATTTTTAAAATAATTCTATTTCCATTTCAGGTTTTACTATTTCGTCAGAGCCAAATAAATCAACTCCTCCAATATACTCTTTAAGAACTGGAGCTTTTGTGATTTCAGTTTGAAGAGCTTTCTCTTCATTAAGAATTTTATTATCTGTTTCACTCTTTTGTGTTACTTTAATAAATGTTTGAAAAGTTTCAGCTAGCAATATTAATCTACCGTGTTCACCTCTTGTGTGTTCACTAACTAATTCAAAACCTTCTGAATTACAAAAATCTTTTGCAAATTCTACATTTCTATGTCCAATAGAAGTATTGCCAACTGATAGTTGCATAATATCTGCACCACCTGATATTTTTGCTTTCATATTTTGTTTACTACATCCTAGTTTATACATTTCATTTAGCATAGCTTCTACAGAATATAAACCATATTTCATATCATCATTGGTACTATTTGAAGTAGGCAACAAAAAGTGATTCATTGCTTTTATTTTTTTTACTTCATCATAAAACATAATGGCAACACAAGAACCCAAAAGAGTTTTAAATGCAATATTATTTAAGTCTTGACCAACTGCAAATTCTCCACCAATTATTGTATGGGTGTTATAACCTTTTGTTTTTTGAGTAAATCTTGTTATTGATGCTTTTTCAATACTTCCATCTTTATGTCCAATTACAATCAATGTAATTCCTTTTTTTTAATAAAAATATTTTGACCTACTCTTTCTACATAATTTATTAAATCATGAGGATTCTCAGAATGTCCAAGATAAAGAGTTCCTCCCATTTTAAGATGAGAAAAAAGTTTTTTTAATATTTTATTTTGATCGCTACTTGAAAAATAAATAAGTACATTTCTACAAAAGATTACATCAAAAAAGTTTTTTTCAAATGAATAAGATGCATCATTTAAATTATTTACTTTAAAAGTAATCATTTTTTGTAGTTCGGGTTTAACTTTTATTAATACTTCTTCTGAAGCTAAACTTTTTTCAACACGTCTTTTAAAATATTTTTGTGGTTTTATCCAATCTGGAAACTCTTTTGATGATTTAGCATATCTATAAATACCGTTTGCTGCATATTGAAGAACATTTGTATCTATATCCGTAGCTATTATTGATGCATTTATTCTTTTTCCCATCTCTTCTTGCGCTTCTAAAACAGTTATTGCCATTGAATAAGGCTCTTCTCCTGTAGAAGATGCGGAACAAAACATCTTAACTTCTTCTTTAGAGTTCCCAAAACTAGTTAGTACTCTATCTTTTAAATCTGTAAAATGAAAATCTTCTCTAAAAAAATGTGTTTTATTAGTAGTAAAAGAATTAATAAATTCCATTGTAAAAGAACCATTCTCAATATCTACTAATAATTCATCAATTTCACCATTATAGTTAGTATTACGCTTTAGTTTATGAAGTCTATTAGAAATCATAATATCTTTATTCTCTGCTAGAGTAATGCCAGTTAGAGAATAAAGTAATTTTTTAACTTTTTCATGTAAAGCATTACTATTTAAACTCATTATTTACGAGACTCTTCGTGAAAATGAAACATTTTTTTCAATTTTTATTTGAGCATTAATAATTCCTAAAACATCAAGAATAAGACCAATACTTCCATCTCCTCTAACTGTAGCAGCACCAATTCCTTCTACACTTCTAAAGTTTTTATCTAAAGGTTTTACAACAACTTGATGTTGATTTAAAAACTCATCAATTGAAATTGCAACTTTTGTATTCCCTGATTTAACAACAATTAACATTCCATCTTCAAGGTTTTCAAAAGTTGGCTCTACTCCAAATAGTTGATGAATTCTAACTACAGGAATAAACTCTTCTCTTAGCATTAATAAATCTTGTGATCCATCACCAATTTTTTTAATCATGTCAGAAGTTGGTTGTAGGGATTCAACTATAGCACTTAAAGGTAAAATATATTTTTGATCTCCAACAGCAATATCTAAGCCATCTAAAATTGCAAGAGTTAGAGGTAACATAATTGTAATTATAGTACCCTCTCCTAGTTTAGTATCTAGACTTAATGCACCACCTAGTTTATGGATATTTGTTTTTACAACATCCATACCAACTCCACGTCCTGAAATATCAGTTACTTGATCTGCAGTTGAAACACCAGCACCAAATACTAACATTGCTTTTTCATTATCACTCATTGTATTATATTGATTTTCATCAATTTGGCCTTGATCTAAAGCTTTAAGAGCAACTTTATTACAATCAATTCCTTTTCCATCATCTTCTATAGTAATAATCATTTGACCATTAGCTTGTTCAGCTGAAATTGTAATTGAACCAGTTTCACTTTTATCATTTGCAACCCTAACATCAGGAGTTTCAATTCCATGATCTAAAGAGTTTCTAATAATATGCATTAAAGGATCTGTTAATCCTTCAATCATTGCTTTGTCAATTTCTACATTATCTCCAAAATGTTTAAATTCTACTTTTTTATTTAGTTTCTTAGAAATATCTCTTACAACTTTCGGAAATTTAGAATAAATAGACTCCATTGGAACCATTCTTATACTCATAATAGAGTCTTGCATATCTCTAATATGTCTTTCAAGTAATTCAAGTCTTTCTAAAACTGAGTTTCTTGTTTTTGTTTCTTCAATAGAGCTAGAAAATTGAGTTAACATTGCATTTGTAATAACTAAATCACCAACATTATTCATAAGTAGGTCAATTTTGTCTAAATTAACTCTTATATTATTTGATGTTGAAGTTTTTTTGCTTGCAACTTTTCCTTCTCTAGCGGCTCTTGCTTGAGGGGCTTTTTTAACTGTTGATGCAGGAGTTTCTATTTTTTTATTTTTGTCAAGTGGTATTTCACTTTTTGTTTCTTTTAATAAAGATTCTTTTTGTTCTAAAGTATTAGCTTCTATTTCTGCATTTGGTGTTATCTCTGGCATATCATCAAAAAAACCAAAATCATCACTATCTTCATGTTTAAAGATAGGAGTTATAGCATTCTCAGATTTTTTATCAAATTCATCATCAAAAAAACCATAATTATCAGAATCTTTGCCTATTTCATCGTCATTGAAAAAACCATAAGTTATATTAAAATTACTATCATTTAATTCATTTTCATAAAAACCAATATCTTCGCCTAATTTTGCTTCTTTAACTTCTTTTTCGGAAATAACAGTTTCACCGTTTATATAAGCTCTAATAACTACTAATAAATCAGCTGTCATCTCTTCAAAGACTTCTCTTGATAATTTTTCAGATACTTCTAAATCTAGAAGTTCTTTCATAACATCAAGTCCATCTATTAAAGTTCCTGCCATTTCAGGTATAAATTCAATTTTATGATTTCTAAGCTTATCCATCATATTTTCGACATCATGGGTAAACTCAGCAAATAATGCAAGTTCAACAGATGCTCCACTACCTTTTAGAGTATGTACATCTCTAAAAAGTTGTCCCATCTCTTCATCAGTTAATGTTCCATTATTTTCAGCTTCTAATAAAACATTGTCCGCTGATTCAAAAAGCTCTTCAGCTTCCTCAACGAACATCTCTCTATACTTTGAAATATCAAAACCAGACATGTTAAACCTTTTTTATCTACTTAATACTATATTTACTGCTTTTAATAATTGTTCTGGAACAAATGGTTTTACGATCCATCCTGTAGCTCCAGCAGCTTTACCTTTCGTTTTCATTTCATCACTTCTTTCAGTTGTTAAAACTAAAATAGGTCTACTAGTATAAGTAGGAATTTTTCTTAATTCACCAATTAAAGATAAGCCATCCATATTTGGCATATTAACATCAGTGATAATTAAATCAAATGTCGCAGATTTTGCTTTTTCTAGACCATCCACTCCATCAACAGCTTCAGTAACATCTGTGTATCCACCTTCATTAAGTGCATAATTTAACATATCTCTTAACATTGTAGAATCATCGACGATTAAAAGCTTAGCCATAAAAACCCCTTTTATTTTAAATAAAATATTATTTTTAATATAGTAACTAAAGAAATATTAATTTCAGTTTAGTGAAATAATCTATTATTATAAATTGTCGCTATAGCTTTAATAAGGGTATATGGCTTTTATTTAATTATTTTAAATAATTTAAGAATTAAAAATAATTTTATAGGAAAAATATAGGATTGTTTAATTATTAATTTTAGAATTAATATAGAAGATAATAGACTTCTTTATAAAGAAGTCTATTATAAATTAAATACTACTTGAAGCTAATTCTATTCTATCTTTAGTAACTTTTAGAACTTTTATTTCTACACTATCATTAACTTTTAAAACATCTTCAACTCTTTTAACTCTTTGTTTAGATATTTTAGAAATATGTAATAATCCTTCTCCACCCTTTGGAAGTTCAACAAAAGCACCAAAATCAGCTGTTCTAACAACTTTTCCTGTTAATACTTCATCAACATTGTAAAGTTTTTCGAAATCAATATTTTTCTTTCCATGATCTCTTCTTGCTGGAGCATTATTTGAAATTGTTTTAATATGCTCACAAGCATCTAAAACATTTTGTTTATTTTCACCTGATACTTTTACATTTCCTGTATCTCTATCTGTATCAATAGAAACTGAGAATTTTTCAATAATCTCTTTTATTGTAGCCCCTGCTTTTCCAATAATCATACCAATCTTACTTGGATCAATAGCAAATTGCTCTAATATAGGTAATGCATCACTTGGAATAATTTCTTCTGAAGCTTCTTCCATAAGTACTAAAATATGTTCTCTTCCTTCTTTTGCTTGAAGTAAAGCCTCTTCTAATACAGATAGTTCAATACCACCAAGTTTGATATCCATTTGAAGTGCAGTAATTCCATCTTTAGTTCCTGCTACTTTAAAGTCCATATCACCATCATGATCTTCTAATCCCATAATATCAGTTAAAACTGAATAATTATCACCTTCAACAACCATTCCCATAGCAACGCCTGCAACTAGATTTGAAATAGGTACTCCTGCTGCTTTTAAAGCTAAAGAACCTCCACAAACTGTAGCCATTGATGAAGAACCATTTGATTCAAGAATTTCTGAAACTAGTCTAATTGTGTCAGAAAAATCTTTGTCAATAGTAGCTTCTAAAGCTCTTTTCCCTAAATTTCCGTGACCTAGTTCTCGTCGACCTACGTTAAACATTGGTTTTGCTTCTCCAACTGAAAAACCAGGGAAATTATAATGAAGCATGAAATTATCAATAGAAGCAGATTTTTCAGTTAATACTTCATACATTTGACCATCTTTTGGACCAGCTAATGTACCAACAACTAAAGCTTGAGTTTCACCTCTTGTGAATAAACAAGAAGAGTGTGTAGATGGTAAAATATTTGTTTCAATTGAAATTGGTCTTACATCTTTAAGTCCTCTTCCATCAGCTCTTACTTTATCATTTACAATCATTTCTCTAACTGCTTCTTTTTTTACAATTGATACAGCTTCATAAATTGTAGAGAATTCTATTTCATTTTCACTACAATATTCATTTGCTGCAATTGTTTTTGCAAGATCTTTAAGTTCTGTAGCTCTTTCACTTTTTGCTAATTTTTTTATTGCATTTTTAACATCATTTAAAAAGTTATCTCTAACATAAGAAATAACTGATTCTTCAATTGAAAATTCAAGTAGTTTTACATCTATAATCTCTTTACATACTTCTTTAAAACCAGTTTCATATGTACTATTAGCCTCATTTAGTGCTTCTTGAGCAATACCAATAGCTTCAACTAAATTAGCTTCAGTCATTTCATTTGTTTTGTGTATTTTAGAGAATGCTTCAATATCAACTTCAACCATTTCTTCAGAAGAAATTGCTTTCATTTCAATCATAAGTAATTCATCTTTTGTTCCAGCTACATATAAATCTAAAGTTGATTCATCCATTTTTGTTAAAGGTGGATTAACAATATATTCACCATCAATCTTTGCAACTCTAACACCAGCTACTGATTTTTTAATTGGTAAATTTGATGAATATACAGCTGCACTTGCTGCATTTAGTGCTAATGCTTGTAAATCTACGTCTTTATCAGCACTTAAAACAATTACTGTAATTGTTGTAGGATAAACATATCCTTTTGGGAAAAGTGGTCTTAAACTTCTATCAATAACTCTTGATGTTAAAGTTTCGAATTCACCAGGCTTTGCTTCTCTTTTAAAAAATCCACCAGGAAGTTTTGCTGCTGCGTACGTTTTTTCAATATACTGTACAGTTAGAGGAGTAAAATCCTCTTCAACAGGGTTATCAAACTCACTAACAACTGTTGCTAAAACTACTGCATTACCTAATTTTGCCAATACTGAACCATTTGCTTGTTTAGCTACTTTGCCAAACTCAAATATTTCTTGCTTTCCATTTAATTCAAATTCACATACTGTTGACATAAAATTTATCCTTTGTCTTTTTTAATTTCTTCATAGGTAATTGTTTCGAGTTCGTCATAATAAAAATCTATTGTAATAAAATGGTCTAAATTTTTAACATAATATAAATCATCTGCAATTGACTCAATTGTATTTATACTTGCTGTTGGCAAGATAGGAATTGCAACTGATACAGATTTTGCACCTAAATGAATAGCAGTTTTAATACATGCCATCATTGTTAAACTTGTATTTAATCCTTCATCAATTAACAACACATTTTTATTATGAAAATCGTCTAACTTTTTACCTTTTCTATATTTATTCACACAAGATGATAAATCATTTTGATATATATATCTAGATTTAGAAAATACAAAATCTAAACTAATATCAAAAGCCTTTACAAGCTCTTCGTGAATAACCACTTCTTCACTCTCTGTAACTATTGCTACTTCACACTCTTCATTATTTGGCGAATAAACCTTTCTTGAAAACATAATGTCTGGAGTAGCATTTAACTCCTTTGCAATAATTTTTGCTATTGGATAACCACCATAAGATGTAGAAATAACAATCCAATCCTCTAATTTCATTTTATCCATAGGTAGCACATCTATCAATCTATAAGCAGCAACTTCTCTATTTTTAAAATAAATTTTATCAGGAATCATTAGTCTCTTTCAATCTCATACTCTTGTTTTATACCACCAAGAGGTGATAAGAAAAGTTCTAAGTAAACAATATCTTGTTTAATTGGATCGCCATCAGTTGTAGATGCTGCAGTAATTTCTTTTTCATATTTTAAATCTAAAGTCCAACAATAGTCTATAATAGAAAATTTAAAGACTTGACTACTTCTTAATTTTTCTTCCATATTATAACTTGTATAATATCCAAGTGAATAATCATCTGAAAGTTTATACTTAAAATCTATTTGATAAGATTCTAATTCTTCAAGACCGGAGTTATCAGTGTCTTTAGACATATAATGTCCTAGTTTTATATAAAAGTCATTATATGTAAGGTTAAAAGATGATGAACTTTCTATTAATTCATTATCTTGAAAATTATAAGTTAAAGAGTTTTTTACTGAACCTAAAAGGTAATTATATATAACCTCATTTTCCATATTTTGAAATTTAGGGTCATTATTTTCATATAAAATAGATTGGGTTAATTTATGATTAATTATTTGCTCTAAACTTTTATTATTATATAAAGATTGATTTATTCCAAAATTAATACTATCTGAAGTTTTGGAAACAGCAAATTCACTTAAATCACTTGCATCATCACTATTAAAATATAAATCACCATCTTCTTTAAGATTTTCAGATTTGGTATAATCAGCACTTAAATTAATAGTATGAAGATAGTTTTCATAAGGTTTAATTAAATCCGAACTAAGTGTAAAACTTGTATTACTCTCTACATATGTTCCATCTTCATATGAAGTTGAATCAAAATTTGAATAATTAAATTTATTTAAAACAAGTTCTTGCTTGGCTTTGAACTGTAAATAATCATCAAAAAATGAAAATGAGTAAGATAAGGGAACATTTAATTCATATTGACTTGCTGTAATTCCATTGTTTCTATTATAATTAGTATATTTAATATCCCCTGAATAAAGTAATTTTTCTAAAATCAAAGGTTTTGAATAGCTATGTGCTTGAAGTTTTGGTAATTCTTGCATTGTAGCTGAATTAGAGTCACTATCTGTATCAATATAGTATCTAAAATATGAACCTAGAAAATATTTTGGAGTATCAAAAACATAATTGATTTTTGATTCAATATATTGTTCTGAATCTTCTTCATATGAGTCATCTTCTAATGTTTTATACTCAATATCATTTAAGTAATTAATTTCAACATATAATCCATCATTATAATCTTTTTTACCCTCTGTAAAAAGATTTCTTTTTGTATAATCAATATCTAAACCATAATGATCTTCATTTCTTAAATCATTCTCTTCTTTATAAGCTTTATTTTCATTAAAATAACCCCCACTAATCTTTAATATCGAATTAATAGAGTATGCATATCTAAAATATGCATACATTCCTGACCC